>CAYNXW010000012.1:0-21245 GCA_964401265.1 uncultured Pirellulales bacterium
AATGACATGGTCAAGATGCCCATGCCACAAGAATGGGCAAGGGTTCGTCGGGATAAAAAAAGTGCAAGCTCGACTCTTGTTTTGGTCGAGCTTGCCGGTATTTGGTGGGCCGCCCTTAGGCACCTTTTGGTGCATTGCGACCAGCAGCAATACTGCTCATTCGCGGGGGCTTTCGCCTTTGCCGCGTGCGCACTTGTCAGCACCGAAACGGTACAAACAGATATGTCTTAGACTCTTGATGTTTTTCTCTAGCTTACCTCCATTCTTCCCCCGTGCGTATTGTTAGAACACACATTCGCGAAACCGCCGGTCGATCCCGGCGAGTTACTTATTTACCGGCTGCGCCGGTCGACGCGACGCAGCCATCTATTTGAATCGCGTTTCCCGGCCCGCTTGGGGAGGACACGCGCTGCTTGCTCAACCAGCCTTTGGTGTCTTTCGAATGTGACCGCTGTGGAAGTATGCCTGGTGGGGCCTATGAAAGGCACCAAGCTAACCTTACCTTACCGCTATATTGTAATACATATTGGCGATAAAAGCAACTCCTACAAAGGTTTTTCCACCGAGTCGGCTGGGCAAGACGGGCGTGGCAGGGGCTCTAAGGGCAAACATAACGTCTGGACGGACTGGGTAAAACGGTGAGGGGCTCGGTGGTTAAGCCTTGCACGGGGCGAGACAAACTGGCATCATGTAGCAGCGTCGTAAACTTGCATAGTCACAACGGAGGCGACAGATCATGGCAGTGATAGCCCAGGCGAGCACCTACAAGCAGCGTACGAACACCATCCTGATCCTGGCGTGTGTAGCGTTCGGGGCGTGGTTTTTCTATGACGGGTGGTTCAACGCGGAGTTTCAGGAGGCGAACACCCGGTCGGACGGCACGGCCAATGTCACGCTGCAATTGAACCGGATATGGATCCCGTTGGGCTGTGTGGTGGCGGCGGCGTACTTTGGGCTTTCGTCGCTGCGTTGCCGGTCGAAACAGGTGGTGGCGGACGCGCAGGGTTTGCTGCTGGCGAACGGGGCGAGGATAGCCTATGAAGACATATTGAAGATCGACAAGCGCGAGTTTCAGCAGAAGGGGCGTTTTGCCGTCACGCACGAAGGCGAGCGGGGTAGCGAGCAGGTGCTGACCCTTTCCGACCGGGACTATGACGGGCTGGGGTTGCTGCTGGACGAGCTGGTCAAGCAGACCGGGGCTGCGCCCCAAAGCGAAGCGGGGGGCCAGGGTGCGTAGTAGACGGTCGGGGGGGGAGGCGTCCCAGGGCGGACATTGCCGATGCATTTACCTTTGGTGCGTGAGATGGTCAGGGCTTGCCAGGAGCCAGGCCAGGTACGCAGTGGTGAGCCGGAAGCAACGACGGATCGATGAGTCAGACACAGCGGGCCAACATTGAGCGTGATACGGAGCTGCGTTTTCTGCGGGGGGTGGGGCCGGCGCGCGCCGAGCACTTCGCGTCGCTGGGTCTGCACCGGGCTCAGGATCTGCTTGAGTATTACCCTCGTAGTCACGACTTTGCGCCGCCGCTGTGTCTGATGGAAGAGATACATGCGGACCAGACGGTGACGGTGGCGGGTGAGGTGAGAGAGTATCGGTTCAACCGGCGGTCAAGGCCGCCGCGTTTTGAGCTGGCGTTGAGCGACGGTACGGGTTCGTGTCGTCTGCTGTGGTTTCATGGGGGGTATTTGCGGGACAAGTTTCGGCCGGGCCAGCGTCTGGCGGCGTGGGGGAAGGTGTCGCAGTATCGGCGGGCGTTGCAGTTGATCAATCCGCGTTGGCGTACGATCGAGGGGGTGGGTGACCTGGACCGTTTGCAGCAGCAGGGCGAGGCGGTGTATCCGGCGACGGGGCAGCTTTCGAGCGGGCAGATCGGCAAGGTGATTCGCGAGTCGCTCGACGCGCTGCTGGCGACGGTGACGGAGCCCTATCCGCAGGCCTTTTGCACGGAGCGGCAGTTGCCCAGCCGACGTGAGGCGTTGCGGTGGATCCATCAGCCGCCCACGGAGAAACACGTGGGCCGGGCGCGACGGCGTCTGGCGTACGACGAGCTGTTTTTGATGGAGCTGGCGATTGGTTTGCGACGTGAGAAGCTGCGGCGAACGCAGCCGGCCTGGCCTGTGGAGGTTACCCAGACCATCGACAAGCGTATTCGGCGGCTGTTTCCGTTTCTGCTGACAGAGGATCAGGACAAGGTCATCGCCGAGGTTTGCGAGGACATGGCGCGGGGCGAACCGATGAATCGGTTGGTTCAGGGCGACGTGGGGTCGGGCAAGACGGTGGTGGCGCTCTACGCGGCGTTGCTGACGGTGGCCCACCATCGGCAGGTGGCCATCATGGCGCCGACAGAGATTCTGGCGGAGCAGCATTTTTTGAGCATCGAGCGGTATCTGCGCCATAGCCGTGTAAGAAGGGTGTTGGTCCAGGGCGGCCTGACCGGGCGTAAGCGTACCGAGCTGATGGAACAGATCGGCCGGGGTGAGATTGACATCGTGGTGGGCACGCAGGCGTTGCTGCAGCGTGACGTGGCGTTCAAGTCGCTGGCGTTAGTGGTGGTGGATGAGCAGCACAAGTTCGGGGTGCGTCAGCGTCATGGGATTCGGGGCAAGGACGTGGCGCCGCACTATCTGGTGATGACGGCCACTCCGATTCCGCGTACGCTGGCGATGACGGTCTTTGGCGATCTGGAGGTCTCGACGATCGAGCACCTGCCGCCCGGGCGTCGGCCGGTGGTGACGCGTTGGGTGCCTCAGGAGAAACTTGGCGAGGCGTACGAGAGCATTCGAGAGCGTATCGAGCAGGGGGAGCAGGCGTATTTTGTGTACCCGCGTGTGGAGGAAGCGGCGGAGTCCGACAAGGCGGAGGCGACGGAGAGCGTTGCGGGCGTTGACAGGCCAGCGGCGGCAGCGACAGGGGGTTTCAGCGAGGGCAACGGGGGCTCCGACAACGGCAGGATCAAGGCGGCTCTGGCAGAGTACGAGCATTTGCGCAAGGACGTGTTTGCCGAGTTGAGCGTGGGACTGCTGCACGGCCAGATGGACCGGGAGCAGAAACAGCAGGTGATGGATGATTTTCGGCGTAAGAAGATCGACATTCTGGTCGCTACGGTGGTGATCGAGGTGGGTCTGGACGTACCCAACGCCACGGTGATGGTGATCGAGCATGCGGACCGGTTTGGCTTGGCGCAGTTGCATCAGTTGCGTGGGCGTATCGGTCGGGGTTCGCGGCAGTCGTATTGTCTGTTGTTCGGCCAGGCGGCGACGGATCAGGCCCGGCAGCGTCTGGAAATCATGACCAAGACCAACGACGGGTTTCGGATTGCGGCGGAAGATTTGGCCCTGCGGGGTCCCGGTGAGTTTTTCGGCACGGCGCAGCACGGATTGCCCGAGCTGAAGATTGCGGACCTGCTCAAGGACACGGATTTGCTGCGTATGGCGCGGCGTGACGCGTTCGCGATAGCGCGGGCCGATCCGGAATTGCGTCAAGGCGACCATTCGCCGCTGCGTCAGGCGCTAACGGCGGCGTTTGGCGACGATGTCGGGCTCATTGACGTAGGTTAAGCAGGGGGGATTGAGAAGACCATGGGCAAACGCCTTTCAGCGAGCAAAGCGTCGCGTGTGCTGCGAAGAGGAACGACACTGGGCGTTGTGGGCATCGTGTTGGGTTTCGCGTCATTGGCGATGGAGTATGGATTTAAGACGCCGCCACTGAACCTTGGCGTGCTGCACGCACTCGAGGGTTTGGCGGTGGGGCTGCTCTGGTCATCTCAGATATGCCAATGGGTCGGTTCGGGCAGGTCGGCGGGGTTGGGTCGTATTCTTTGGATCAATGCGACCCTGGTCGCTGCGCTCATAGCGGGCTGGTTCATCGCACCACGTTTTCTGGCCGATGAGGACACAGCGGCGGCGGTGGTGTACTGGGCGGTATTTGGGCTATACCTGTTCTTGCTGCTGCTGGTGCGTGTGGGGCACTTTACGGTATCGGCGGCGGCAGCGGGTCGGGCGCCGGCGCGTGTTCTCGTTGCGACCTTCGCCATGCTGATTCTTACGGGTGCGGCCTGTCTGATGCTGCCCGCGGCACACCGCGACGCCGGTCTGACTTTTACCGACGCGGTCTTTACCGCCACCAGCGCGGCGTGCGTGACCGGTCTGGTGGTGGAAGACACCGGAGGCGACTTTACTCGCCTGGGCCAAACCATCATCATGCTGCTGATACAAACGGGTGGTCTGGGCATCATGATTTTCGGCTCGCTTTTCGCGTTGCTTTTGAGCAGTCGGCTCTCGCTGCGGGAGTCCATGGCGATGCAGGATCTGATGCAGGAGCAAAGCTCGGCGCGTATCGCGCGGGTGGCGGCGTTTGTGTGCGTCTTCACCTTTGCTCTCGAAGCCCTGGGGGTGGTGGCCCTTTATGGCGTCTGGCAGACCAGTCCGGAGCGTGGCGGTCAATTCTACAACAGTCTGTTTCATTCCATCAGCGCGTTTTGCAACGCGGGTTTTTCGCTGCAACAGGACAATCTGGAGGGTTATCGTGGCAGCGTTCGCGTTTACCTGGTGATCGCCCCGCTGATCGTACTGGGGGGGTTGGGATTTTGCGTCCTTGAAAACCTTTTCGCGGTGGGCACGGATCGGCTAGGGCGTTTGCTGGTGGGGCGACGATGGGGCTGCGTACCGGTACGCCTGACATTGCACAGCAAGATTGTGCTGGTGACGACGGGTTCACTGCTGGTGGCCGGTGCCGGGGCCTTGTTGGTACTGGACTGGACGCGGCCCGAAGGGGTCGGGGCATGCTCGTGGGGAGGGGTATTGGACGCATGGTTCTGGTCGGTCACGGCGCGGACGGCGGGATTCAACACTGTGCCGAGTACGGAGCCGAGCGCGGCGTCCAAGCTGGTGCTCATCCTGCTGATGTCGGTGGGCGGCTCGCCCGGCTCGACGGCGGGGGGCGTCAAGACGGTCACGCTGGCGGTGCTGATGCTGCTTGTCTACGCGACGGTGCGGAGGCGGCAACAGGTTGACGCGTTTGGCCGGCAGATACCGGGGTTGGTGGTCCGTCGGGCGGCGACGTTGCTGCTCATCTATGGCGGTCTGCTCTGGGGGCTGACTGTGCTGTTGAGCATCACTGAACAGAGCGCGGGCCATGATCTGCTGAGTATTGCGTTTGAAGTGGCTTCGGCATTGGGCACGGTGGGTCTCTCGCTGGGCTTGACCGAGCATTTGACAACAGCGGGCAAGTGGGTCATCATCGCCGCGATGCTGGTGGGCCGGCTGGGCCCGCTGAGTCTCTTGACGGCGTTGACGTTCAACACTCGCCCGGTGCGTTACGAGTACCCCCGGGAAGCATTGGTGGTGGGCTAACAAGGAGGTTTGACATGGCAGAGCGTTACGCAGTTATCGGATTGGGTCGGTTCGGCCGACAGCTGGCGCGGGCGCTGACTAAGGCGGGCGTCGAGGTCATCGCCATCGACCGCGACCGGCAGCTCATTGAGCAGATCGCCGACGAAGTGACGCAGGCCGTGCGACTCGACAGCACCGACGAGGATGCGTTGCGTGGGCAGGGCATTGACCAGGTTGACGCTGCGGTGGTGGGTATCGGGGGGGATTTCGAGTCCAACGTGCTGACGACGGTGCTGCTCAAATCGCTGGGCGTCGGCTGTGTCTATGCCCGCGCGGACCATGACATGCACGCGCGCATCCTCAAGCGTGTGGGCGCCGACGAGATCATTTTTCCGGAAGAGGAAGCTGCCCAGCGTTGGGCTTACAGGCTCGTAGCGCCGCAAATTGGCGAGAAACTCGAATTCGCACCTGGTTTTAGTGTGGCCCAGTACAGCGCCCCGGCCAGCTTTGAAGGTAAGAGTCTGCTGGAGCTGCAATTGCGCAAGAAGCACCGGGTGAATATTATCGGCATCCGCTCGCGTGGACAAGCCGAGGCAGAGGCGAGCAAGAACCGCCGGCGGATTGTGAACGTTCCGCAGCCGGAGAGCATTATTCACGCGGGCGATCTGCTCTGGCTGGTGGGCAGTGACGAGGACCTGGCCGCTTTGCCCGATAAGTAGCGTCTGTGCGGGCTGGTTGGAGAGGTGACCGTGCCGGCGTCGGGCCGGTTGCGCGGCGCTTGACGGGTGAGATATGCGGGCATAAAATGGCGTATATTCGTGTGGCCAGCTCAAAAAGGCCGGAAAAACCAACCCGTTTTTTTGCATCGGCCCCAAAAAGTCTGTACACTGTTAGTGGATCAGCGTGGCGGGTTCGCATCCGCTTGTCGGGAGGTGGCCCCATCGTAAGTAACCGAAAGCCATGTTTTTTGCCGGGCAGCCAACGTAAGAGCTCGACTGACGAGGCAGGTCTTTTATCCAGAAAGGTACGTCATTATGAACAAGTTAAGCATTCTGCTGGTGGTTTTGCTGATGGTCACACCGGCCTGGGCAGGGTTGGTGAACGTGGTCGCCGAGCCTTTCCAGGACAACGACGGTAGCGGCGACATTTCGGCGGGGGACGTCGTGCCGATTAAGATCGTCAGCACGGTGATTATCGGGGCTATTGATCTGTCGATGACCGTGACCGGTCCGGGTAACCTGGCGGAGTCGGCCGGGGGCATGCAACACGCTGCGGACTTCGACCCTATCTGGTTCCAGTCCGACCCGCTGATCGTGGGCAACGCCATCGCTGAACTGCAAGGTGGAGCGTTCATCGATATCACCCCGGCTCCCGGCTCTACCGCCGATCTTATCTGGAACCTCGAAATCGAGGTGACCGGTGCGGGCGCCATCATGGTCGACATTTCAGCGGGTCCGGGCGGCATCTATAAGAACGATGTGTCGGACCCCCAGTACTCTTTTCTGACCAGCGCCGATCTGGGCGACCTGCTCATTGGCGGCGGTCCCAGCCGTAAGGTCACGGTGCGTGTCGCGGGCCAGGGGGGCACTGTCACGATGGACCCCGAAGGCGAGAGCTTCCCCGAGGGCAGCGTGATTAACTTGACGGCGGTACCCGATCCGGGTTATCGTGTCAAGAAGTGGCGTGGCGCCGAAAGCAACCTGCTCACCAATGACAACACCGTCACCGTGGGCCGGCGCAACAACGTCGTGGTACAGTTCGAACGAATCCCGGAAGACGACGTGAAGAAGGCGCTCTTCACCGCGGGCCGCAATCGCGACGACCAGGCTGATGGGTTTGTGATTCTGGGCAACCTGAGCGCGACTCAGGCGGACTTGCTGGCGGCGGATACTGTGACCGTGCGTCTGCTCAACGCCGCAGGCACACCCATTTTCGAGGAAGCAATCGACACAGACGACGACAACTTCCAGATTCCCAATAACCAACTGGGATTCAACTACAAGGGCGAACCTGGCGGCATCAAGCGTATGAATTTCAAACTTGGCAAGGGCAACTTTGTCCTGATGGGCGCGGGGCTTGACCTGAGCGGTCTGAGCAGCCCGGTCACGCTTGAGATTGCCTTTGGCGGCTTCAATGTGAGCGGCGAACTGGACGAGACCATCATCAACGGCCCGCGGCGTTCGATCCCCATGGACTACCTCAAGGGCGAGATCGACGCACTGGTCGCCAGTCGGGCCGCCGGCCGGACCAACCCCAACACCGGCGAGGTGACAGGCACAGTCTCGGGCAATCTGGCTCTCGACGAAAGCACCGTCGACCTGTCTGACCCCACGACTGAAGTCATTTTCACCATCAGTGATTTCACCGAAACGCTGCCTGCGGCGATGGGCAGCTTTGCCGTCAGCGGACGAGGCAACCGGTATCTTTACCAAAGGCCCCAAGGCGCTCCAGCCGACGCCAAAGTCACACGGGCCCAGTTCGACTTCGATCGCAACACGTTCAGCGTGAGCGTACAGAACGCCCTGATCGACCTGGAGCCGGAGGAAGTCGATGTGAACATCAGCATCACCGTGGGTAGTCAAAACGTGTTTGACGAGACGGCCACGCTTTCTCTCGATTGAGCGTAAGCAAGTAGCAATTGCCTTTCAGCGTCCCGGAGCCTATGCGGTTTCCGGGGCGTTTTTTTTGCAGAGGTAGTCGCCCGGCCTTGATGCTCAGGCCAGGTGCAAAGACAGGGCCAGCGGCGAGCCAATGAACCGCCGCTGCTATGGAGCGCTGCTGCGGGGAATGCGTAGGCGCATCCCGGCGGTTAGATGGGTTGGCTCGTCGAGGCGATTGATTCGCGCCAGTCGCTGCCAATCGCCGGCAGAGCCCATCACAAAGGCGGCAATCGTCGCCAGGCTATCACCGGCCCGGGCAACATAGTAATCGGGACGGTGGGCCGGTCCGCGTCGGGAGCCATCCGCCCTTGTCAGAGGGGCCAAGGGCAGGTAAAGCAGTTGGCCGACCTGGACGGCCTGTGGCGAACTCATTATCTCGCTGTTGCTGCTGTAGATGAGTTGCCAGTGTGTACCGGTACGGTAGTATCGCCGCGAAATCTTGAAGAGGGTATCGCCGGGCCGAACCTTGTGGACCAGAAGCCCGTGCCGATGGGCGGGCTCACGGCAGATGACGCGGTCAGGGTCGATGGGCGTCAGTCGGGGCACATTGGGGTAGGTGGGACGCTTCCAGAAATCGGGCGTGGGCGTCAGGGCATCGAGAGGCCGATGGGCCAATCGCTTGAGATCCTGCGGGGTGGCAGGTACCTTGGCTGGCGACGCACCGGTCTGGTCGTCATACGTGGGCGGCTTGGAGGGCGCTGGCGGGGTTTGCAATGGCACAGCGGCTCGCTCACAACCGGCCGTGCCCGCACAGCCCACCAGCCACAGGGCCATTGCCAAGAGCAACAGGCCGTGGTTGGCTCGGGTCAGTCTTCGATGAGTCTTACAAAACGGCAATAGCAGAGCATCCTTTCCACTGTTTTATCGTCGATTCGCTCAATTAACTGCAACCGTTGTTGATCGGTCGGCCCCAGCGGCAGAATCAGCCGGCCAGCCGGGGCCAATTGCTCCAGCAACGCCTCCGGCACCGTGGCCGCCGCCGCGGTCACCAATATCCTGTCGAACGACGGCGTGGCCTGGTGGGCGGCCTTGGCCAAGGCCCTGGGCCAGCCCCGCGCCCCATTGCCCACGTGATAGCGCACGTTCTCGATGCCCAGCGCCAGCAGTCTGCGCTGCGCCTGCACGGAGAAATACTCGATTCGCTCAATCGTATAGACCTGCCGGCACAACCGCGCCAGAATCGCGGTCTGATAGCCACAGCCGGTGCCAATCTCCAGCACGGTATGGCTGGGCTGCAAGGCTAGATGCTCGGTCATCAAGGCCACGATGTAGGGCTGAGAGATGGTCTGATGGGAGCCTATGGGCACGGGCTGGTCCATATACGCTGCCGCGCGGGACGCCGGTGGAATGAATTCATGACGCGGTATTTCCCCCATGACCCCCAGCACCCGTTCGTCGCTGATCCCACGCCCCCGCACCTGTCGAGCGACCATCTGCTGGCGCAAGTGCAAGGCCTCGGGTGATTCCTGAAATTTCATACGTTCGCAGTCTATCGAGACACCTGACCCCACGTCGCCTTTCTTCGCCCCAGGCTTAAGGCTCTGACGTACCGCTAGGCAAGAACGCTTCGCTTTCGAGATACCGGAAGAACTCGTCGCTACCCTGGCGGAGAAAACGTTCGAACCGTTCGCGCCGATTGCCCGGCTTGAGGTCGTCTTCGCGCAACAGAATCATAACCTCCATATCGGTCCCGGCCAGCTTGCGGGTGATCATCCCCACCAGCGGATTACTGCTGCGCCGCGGGACGTCCGGTCCCTGAGCCAACTGGCGGAGCTCGTCACTGGCGGAAAAGTAGAGTCCCTCCGGCGTCACCTCGTAGCGTAGCCCCGTCGTGCCCGAAAGCACCTCCAGGGCGGTGCGTACGTCCACACCGCGGACCACCAGTGTTTCGAGCCCCTTGCCCAACAGCGTCAAACAGCCCGGTTCGAAGCTGACATCGATGGCCGCCTCGGCCGCCAGACTTCGGCAAATATCCGCCACCGGCTCGTTCTTGAACTCTTTGTTGATGCGCCGGGAAAGTTTAAGATTATGCAACTCCATGATTGGCACAATAACGATATCCACCGGCTCGTCGGGGCGTCCTTCCTGCAACTCCGCGCGGACGTACCAGACGCCTGGGCCGGTCAGAGTGGACTCCACCCGTCGCTGGCTGTAAAGATCGAGCACCACCGTCGCCAACTGCGGCGCCGACGTGAGCACCTCTTGGGCCACGGCGTCGTCGACCTTCTCCTGCCGCTGGCCCTCTTCCACCAAGGCAAACCGCATGAAGCCGGCCACATCGCGTAACTGCTGGAGCAACCGCGTCTCACCCCGCTTGAGCTTGCTGTTTTGCAGCCGTCTCAGCGCGTCCAACTCCACCATGTTGAGCCGTCGCGGCTGGCGCATCAGCTCGACGGTCCCTAAGATCATGATCTGCCCGTCGCCCACCTCGAAGCGCAACGCCAACGGCTTGAAGAACTCACGCAGGGCCTCCCGCCAGGGGATATTGGGAAACTGCACCAGATTCAGTTGTGTCCGTCCGCCACGAGGCAGCTGCTCAATGGCTACCTTGTCGACGTTGAAAGGCACCTTCATAGCCTGGCTCAACTGCGTGAGGGCCTCGGTCAGCGTGACATGACGTAGCGTCAACTCCACCGGCTGGTCGAGCTTCTCTTCTATCGCTGCCGCCGGCAACTGGGCCTCACAGCGGTAGGACCCCAGCAAGGCCACCACACTCAAGGCCGCTACCATGAGCCCCAAACGACCCGTCTTGGTCATATTCAAGCACTCCCGTCAAAACAAAAACGACAAATTGGGCTGGTCCGCTACAGAAGTAGCTGGAGCACGCTGCACACAAATAACTGATTCCGACGACGAGGTCCCGTGGTTGGCCTGGCCCGGCGCCTGCCAACTCAACTCGACCACGGCCAGCCGCCGCGCCCGCACCGGCTCGGCCTGGACGACCACCCTGGGCACCCGCGGCTGGCTCAGCTCAGCGGCAGGTCCCGAAGGCTCCGTCTCGACGAGCAACCCGCCGGACAACACGATCAACAGCACAGCGGCCGCCGCCGCCAGCGGTGTCAGAACCGGCCAAAGCAGACGACGCCATTGACGCCCCGGCCTTGCCGAGGCATCCAACGCCTGGCGTACGCCGCGGCCAAACTGTTCAAAATCGACCGCCCCCAGCGCGTCGGGCAGACGGGCCAAGTGTTCATCAAGCCGTCGATACTGCGCCAGCATGGCCCGCGCCTGGGCGTCTTGCGAGAGGGCCTCTTCCAGACGCGCCCGCTCCGCCCCGCTCAGGTCGGGGTCGTCGTAACGACTCAGTAAGATGTCAAGTTCTTCAGTAATCATGGGTCATTCTCCCAATGCCGCTAGTTGTCGGCCCGTCAGACGCCACTGTCAAAGATTTTTTTCCAAACGCTTTCTCAGCCGACGCCTCGCCTCGAACACAGACCATTTGACCGTCTGCAAACTGCAGCCCATCGCCTCGGCAATTTCCTTCTGCGGCAGCTTTTCCACGGCAAACAACACCAAGGGCGTCCGCAGGTGATCGGGCAGCTCATCCATCGCCCCTTGGAGCAGGTCCGCCATTTCGGCGCCCGCGGCGTGCTCATGAGGCTGAGGCTCGTTGGTCTCCAATTGGAGCCCCGACGAGGGCCTATCTGATTCATCGTCCCGCTCCGCCGGCGCCCCCAGATAAATCCGCGGGTCATGCCGATGGCTCCGCCGATAATTCAGGGCTTGATTGGACACGATCCGCATCAGCCAGGGCCCAAAACGCTGGGGGTCCTTGAGTTGGCCCAACGCCTGGTAGGCTCGCAAAAAGGCCTCCTGCGTCACCTCCATGGCGCTATCCACATTGCCTAACAAACGCATCGCCACACCCACCGCTTTACGCTGATAGCGTAACACCAGCTCGTCAAAGGCTTCTCGGTCGCCCGAGGCCGCTGCCATGGCCAATTTTGCGTCGTCACCGTACACTCGCCGTCTATTTCCTATCCCAGCGGCATTTATTTAGACAATCCCAGCGCCTCAAAGTTGGCATGATTGTTGGGTATTGCCAAAAACATCCCAAATTTTTCGCCGCCACCATAAAATTTATAAGTGTTTGTGAAATAAAGATTTAAGACAAATCACCCTGCAAGACGATCCCAGGGGTGCCCGCATCACTCGCTTACGGGGCCCTCCACGGGCTCTGGGCCCGCCTGGGACGGCGCCGCTGACCGTCTGCTCAACCACTTGCCGTACCCCGCCCGCACCGGGCTCGTGCTGGCGTAGGCCACAAACGCCGCCGCCAGTGTCAATTGAGGCTTCCAGATCAACAACAACGTCAGGATCACCACCCGCACCACGTGGCCAAAAGGCCGCCGGCCCCGAATGTACTGGTTCAATATGTGTCGGTACGGTATGCGGCTGACCATCAGCAACCCGGCCGCCACCGTCACCAAGGGGAGCAAGACAATAATCGCCGGCGACAAGACCCGGCTGACCACACCGACCCCACCCGCCTCCAACTCCGGCAGAAAGTCCCCGTACAGCAGCACCAGCGACGCCACCACCCCGGCCGCCGCCGGCGAGGGCAAGCCTGAAAACCCCATATGGTCGGCCTCTGACGGGCCCGTCTCCACTGTAAACCGCGCCAGACGCAGCAGCGTACAACAGACGTACATCGCCGCCACCAGCCACAAGAGCCGCCCCAGAAGCGTCGCAAACGCCGGACTGACCGGGGTCACCAGGTGAGGCCCCACGATGCCCGGCCAGGTGCACTCCACCACGCGAAGCATCAAAAACGCCGGCGCCACCCCAAAACTGATCCCGTCCGCCAGCGAATCCAACTGCGCCCCAAAATTGCCCGCACTGCCCGTCCGCCGCGCCACAAACCCGTCGAGCGCATCGGCCACCATCGCCAGAAAGATCATCCACGCCGCCGCTGCGAAATACGTCAGCTCGGGCTGCTGGAGCCACTTATCCGACTCGCTCGCTGCCCGTGCGGTAAAATGGATCGCCGCGAACCCGCACACCGCGTTGAGCAGCGTCACCAGCGAAGGCAACACCCCCACCTGCCGCAACACCCGCCGTGATCGACTCTTGCCTCGTTTACGCGTCATAGACGCCATCCCTTTCCCACGCCCGCGCCACCCGCAAACACACCCAGGACGTCACTTCCAATTCCCGCAGAGCGTAGCGGAAAAACAGTATTCTCATGTTTTTACCCAAGATTATTTTGCATTGAATCGTCAACTCTTCTATTATCTCACCTATTGCGAGGCCTTACAAGCACCAAGCTTGAGCGGGCCTGGTCGATTTTGATGCAGGACAACACCGTGCTGGCCCGATAATATTATTGCCCGGGCCAGACCTTGGCTCCCATAAGGAAGGACACACTCATGTACAGCGATATTGCAGACGTAATGGCGCGCGAGATTCTTGACAGCCGCGGCAACCCCACCGTCGAAGTCGACGTCGTCCTCGAAGACGGCTGCTTCGGCCGGGCCGCCGTCCCCTCCGGTGCCAGCACCGGCGAGCATGAGGCCGTTGAACTCCGCGATGGCGACGCCAAGCGTTACATGGGCAAGGGAGTCACCAAGGCCGTCGGCAACGTGAACAAGAAGATCGCCCCCGCCATCATCGGCCTCGACGCCCTCGACCAGCAGGCCATCGACGACATCATGATCAAGCTCGACGGCACCGCCAACAAGGCTGAGCTCGGTGCCAACGCGATTCTCGGCGCCTCCCTCGCCGTCGCCAAAGCCGCCTCCGAATATTGCGAACTGCCCCTCTACCGCTATCTCGGCGGCAGCGACGCACACATCCTGCCCGTCCCCATGATGAACATCCTCAACGGCGGCAAACATGCCGACAATAATGTCGATTTCCAGGAATTCATGATTATGCCCCTCGGCGCCGAGTGCTTCTCCGAGGCCCTGC
Source organism: uncultured Pirellulales bacterium (assembly GCA_964401265.1). Lineage (GTDB taxonomy): Bacteria > Planctomycetota > Phycisphaerae > Sedimentisphaerales > SM23-30 > CAYNXW01. The sequence continues at coordinate 13,902 of CAYNXW010000012.1, forward strand.
GCATGGGTGCTGAAACCTTCCATACCCTCAAGAAGGTCCTGGCCAAGAAGGGCTACAACACCGCTGTCGGCGACGAAGGCGGCTTCGCCCCCGATCTCAAGAGCAACGAAGAAGCCTGCGAAGTCATCATCGAAGCCATCGAAGGTGCCGGCTACACCCCGGGCAAGCAGATCGCCATCGCCCTCGACCCGGCCAGCTCCGAACTCTACGATAAAGCCAAAGAGGGCTACTTCTTCTTCAAGTCCGACCCCAAAACGAAAGTCTCCAGCGACACGATGGTCGACTACTGGGAAAACTGGTGCAAGAAATATCCCATCGTCAGCATTGAGGACGGCCTGGCTGAAGACGACTGGGCCGGCTGGGAAAAACTCACTCAGCGCATCGGCGACAAGGTCCAGCTCGTGGGCGACGACCTCTTCGTCACCAACACCGAACGGCTTGCTCGCGGCATAAAAGAAACTTCCGCCAACAGCATCCTCATTAAGCTCAACCAGATCGGCACCATCAGCGAAACCTTTGCTGCTATCCGCATGGCCCAACGCAACGGCTGGACTGCCGTCGTCAGCCACCGTAGCGGCGAAACCGAAGACGCCACCATCGCCGATGTCGCCGTCGCCAGCAACGCCGGCCAGATTAAAACCGGCTCGCTCTGCCGCACCGACCGGATCGCCAAGTACAACCAGTTGCTCCGCATCGAGGAAGAACTCGGCGACCAGGCCGTCTACGGCGCCAGCATTTGGAAAAAGTAAACCTGGTCACATAATGACGAGGGGCCATGGATGGTCAGCCGCACATGAACAGGCCCCCCCGAAGGGACGAATTCGGGAGACTTGTGCTCTTTGCCGTGTTCACCACGACCGGCATGGGTGCTATTGCGCTGGCGCTGTTGGCTCAGCCGCTCAACGACTACTTCCGCGACCGCGACCTCTTGGCCGCCCAGCGGCAGCGCATTGAGCAGTTGCAGAACCTCCATCAGCAGCAGCAGCAGTTGCTCGCCAACAGCGACAACCCGTCGGTCGTCGAGCGAGCGGCCATCAACAACCTCAATTACGTACCCACCGACACCCCTCTCGACGAGCGGCAATCGCTGCCGAAGCCTTGGAGCGACCTGGAAAAGGCCTTGGGCAGTCTCGATAAAGCCCCCTCCCTGCCTGAGCGGCCCCCTTGGCAAAAGGCCGTCGAAACACTCTCGCAGCAACGCGACAGCCAGAACGTGCTGTTGGCGTTGGGGGCCTTTCTGATCGTCGTCAGCCTCGCCTGCTTTTACCGCCAGGCCTGAAGCGACCGGGCCCCTCACCAGGGCGACGTAGCCCCACCGCCCCTTGCGGACAAGAGCGACTCACCACTTGCCATGCTCGCCGTACCGGTAATCGATGAAACTCAGGTCGTTGTAGCCGAGCCCCAAAGCACACGCCGTCTCCAGGTATCTCACCGTCAGGTTCCGCCCGGCCCCCTCCGGCAGCACTGCGTTGGCACGAACCCGACGGATCAACTGCAGCCCCACCCGATCCAACGCCACCGGATCCAGGCTAAACAGCAGCGACCCATGCTCATACACGTAACGCTGCTGCACCTCGGGCCCCCCGTAATATACCAGCCGCAGCCCGTTGGCGATGTGCAGACGCACCTTTGCCTCGATCTCGCCCAACGCACAGATCTCCGCCAGAAACGGGTCCCCCTGGTTCACATAGAAGCGCCCCGGCCGCTTGATCAACGGCAGCGACAGATTCGTCAACGCCCCCCGAAATTTGATCACGTTGTCGTCCATGAACGTCGGCACGTTGATGATCGCCGTCACCTGGTCCAGCCAGCTCGCCAGATAATCACTGTCCGAGCCAAAATCCACCTCCCTCGCCTGCCAGCCGTACGGGCACGGGCGCGTCTGCGCCGCCGACGCCGGCAGTTCCTCCAAGCCCACAATCATGAACTGCTCCGCCTTGAAACCCGCCTCGTAAAGCGACTCCAGCAAGGCCGCACACACCGCCGTGTTCGTCCCCAGCGAATGGCTGCCCAATGCCGTAAACGTCAGGGCCACCACGTCTTCTTCCCCGATGAAACACCGCCAAGCCGCCGACGTGTCCTCCTGGCCCGTCAGCCTCATCAGCCCTGTCCGCAGCATCGCCCGAAGGCTCGGCACATGCACTTTGGTACCCCGAACCGCATATCGGCCGTGCACGTCCCACACCCGCGACTTGGCCAGCTCCAACGGATCGTCGATCGCTCGCTCGCCTTGCGCCGCCGCCCCCCCCGCCGCAGGTCCTATAAGCCAACCACCCAGCAACAGACTCACCAAGGCCGCCGCGCAGAACCACCCCCGCCGCCAGCACCTGCCGCTCGCGTAGCGCCCGCCCTGCCAACTGTCCGCACGTCTCTTACTCATACCGTCTCCTTACCTGTATCGGCCAACCGCACGGCCGGCATCATGACTTTGGCCTGCCGCTGGACAATCCGCCGATAATACTCATAATAAAGACACACTGACCCACGGAACGGGTGCAGCCTCACAATATGATCACTGCCGCCAAGGAGCAATGTACATGGCTCAGACAACGCGAAGTCGCATCGATGCCGCCAAGCACTCCCTCGAACAGTTCGGCCAACAACACATCATCCGCTTCGCCGAGCAACTCGAACGCCCGCAACTGCTCAACCTCCTGGACACCATCGAAAGTCTCGACCTGCCCTTCATCCAGCAACTTGTCGAACGCTATGTCGGACAAGCCGAATCGCACGCCCTGCCCAGCGACATCACGCCCCCGCCCGTCTACCCCCTCGAACCCACACCCGACCTCCAGCAGAAGTACCAGCAAGCCCTCGAACGCGGCGAACGCCTCATCGCCGACCGCAAAGTCGCCGCCTTCACCGTCGCCGGCGGCATGGGCACCCGTCTGAGCTTCGACGGCCCCAAGGGCTGCCTGCCCGCCACGCCCGTCCGCAATAAACCGCTCTTTAGACTCTTTGCCGAATCCCTCATCGCCACCTCCCGACGCTACAACACGGTCGTCCCCTGGTACATCATGACCAGCCGGGCCAACCACCAGGACACCATCGCCTTCTTCGAAGACAACGACTTCTTCCAGCTCGGTCCCGACAACGTCTACTTCTTCAAACAGGGTATGCTCCCCTGCTTCGACAGGAACGGCAAAATCCTCCTCGACCAACCCCACCAGCTCGCCATGTCGCCCGACGGCCACGGCGGCTCGCTCCGCGCCCTCTACAACAGCAAAGCCACCGAAGACATGGCCCGACGCGGCGTCGAATATATCAGTTACTTCCAGGTCGACAACCCCCTCGTCCGGACCATTGACCCCCTCTTCATCGGCCTGCACGCCCTCGACAACGCCGAAATGTCCAGCAAAGCCGTCATCAAAGCCGACCCCCTCGAAAAAGTCGGCAACTTCGCCCTCGTCGACGACAAAGTCCACGTCATCGAATACAGCGACCTGCCCGATGAACTCGCACACCGCAAAGACCCCCAGGGCCAACTGCTCTTCACCTACGGCAGCATCGCCATCCACATCATCAGCCGCTCCTTCGTCGAACGCCTCAACCTCCACGGCTTCAGCCTGCCCTTCCACCGCGCCATCAAGAAAGTCCCCTACATCGACGAGCAGGGCCTACGTGTCGAACCCGAAAAGCCCAACGCCCTCAAACTCGAAACCTTCGTCTTCGACGCCCTGCCCCTCGCCGAAAAATCTGTCACCCTTGCCATCGACCGCGACGCGGAATTTGCCCCCATAAAGAACGCCGCCGGCACCGACAGCCTGCAAACCTCCCACCAACTCCAGATCGCCCGCGCCGCCCGCTGGCTCGAACACGCCGGCCTCGACGTCCCCCGAAAACCCGACAACTCCGTCGACGCCCTCATCGAAATCTCACCCCTCTTCGCCCTCGACGCCGACGAACTCACCCAGAAAAAATCCCTCCTGCGCCCCCTCAACGCCGGTGACATCGCCTACGTCAGCTGACACGCCATCGGCACTAGCCTCGTGGCAGATGTATCTTGTCCGTGGATATTGAATCCAGCGCGCAGCGACAGGCCACTTCCGCTTCTTGCCTCTTGAGATGTGAGAGTCTTACGCCTGGCCCACCAGCTGCCGCAGCGTGTCGAGCCCCACCTCCGCCAGACTCGCCACCACCAGCTCCGCCTCCTCCAACTGGTCCGCCCCCACCGAATTGGTCACCGCGATGCACCTGCACCCCGCATTATGGGCCGCCGCCACCCCCTCCGGCGCATCCTCGATCACCACGCACTCCGGCCCGGCCAGCTTGAGCCTGCCTGCCGCCGTCAGAAATATCTCCGGGTGAGGCTTCTTGTTGCTCACGTCACAGCCCGTCAAGCACACCATCTGCTCGTACGGCGCCCCCACCGCCTCCAGAATCGCATACACCAACTCCCGCTCCGCCGATGACGCTATCGCCACCTGGAACTCCGCCGACGCCATCGCCGCCTCGAGCAACTCCAGCACCCCCGCAAACGAAGCCAACCCCTTCTGCCTTATCAACTCCAGAATCTTCTGCCGACGCAGCTCCACCGCCTCGTCCAGCTCCTGCTCACTCAGCTTGACCCCTGCCGCCGCTGCCCCCACCTCGGTATACTTGCGCGCCCCACGGCCCAGACCCGGCTCAAAATCCGCCGGCTTGATCCCCCGCACCCCATAGTGCCCCGCCAGCACCGCAATCGTCGCCTCGGCGTTGATCGGCTCGGTGTTGCCCATCACCCCGTCCACATCGAATATCAATCCGTACTGCTGCACCATCCTCGCCTCCACATACCGAGACCGCCCCTCAACCATCCCTGCCGGCCCCACCGCTACCTGCCCGTGCTACCACGTATCCACCACATCCACCCAGTCGGCCGCCGTCAGCTCCAGCGTGTACTGGTTCTCCTGCTCCTGACGCAGCGACATCCGACACGTGCCCAGCACACTGTGCTCATACGAAAAACCATCCGCTTCACCCAGAACACACGCCTCCCGAGGCCTTGCCTTAAGATACACCATCCCCTCACGCAACGCCCACCGCGCCAGCCCCATCATCCTCACCGTTGCCTGATCCTCCTCAAAAGGCTCCGCGTCCGCCACCAACGCCTCATGGCAAAACTCCAATATCGCCACCTGCTTGCGCATCGCGTTCTCGTAAGGCTGCTCGATCAACGACTGCGGCACCACCGTCTGCACCACCACCGAGAGCTTCTCCTTCGCCAGCGGCACCCATTGGCTGCTCCGACGCGCCACGTAGTCCGTACGCTTGACCAGCGAACTCTGCGAATCAAACGAGACAATCCCCAGCTCCTGACGCCAACGCTCCCCACGATACACCGCCGCCTTGTCGCTCGTGTGCAGCGTATCCGCCTCCGGAAGGATATTCAGCACCGTCGCCACGTCCGTCTCTCCCGGCCGAATCTCCACAAACTGACGCTCCAAGGGCAAGACGCCCCCGCTACTGCCACAGCCGCCCAATGCCGCCACCACCACCGCCAGTGCCGCCGTCGCTGCCAAACGTACTCTTCGCTTCACCTTCAGGCTCCTTAACTGTCTGACCACACCCCTTGATTCACCATCCACCTTGTACCGGCCCAACCCTCGCTTGTCAACCGCAGCCCCCCCCTAAGACCACACCTGCTCCTGCCCATGGGCCTGCTCACGAATCGCCGCAAAAAGCGCCCCCTCCGCCTCGCCCAGCACCACCCGACGACGAGCCATCACCCGACGCGCCACCTCCACCACTTTCTCCACAATCGCCTCTGTACGCCCCTCGTCCGTCAGCCAACTGAACGAGGGCAGAAACAGCGGCGCAAAACCAGACGTAAACACACTGCAACCAAAACCCACCACGCTGCCCGTGCTGAACATCGTATTGACCGACGTCTTGCTGTGGTCCCCCATCGTCAGCCCCACGAACATCTCACCCGAATCCACCGATCGACCGTTGATCGGCACCCGCACCGGCCCGTACGTGTTCTTCAAATCCGAATTGATCGTGTCCGCCGCCAGGTTCACCCACTGCCCAATATAACTGTGCCCCAGAAATCCGTCATGCTGCTTGTTCGAATACCCATGAATGATCGACGACTCCAGCTCCCCGCCCACCTTGCACACCGGCCCGATCGAGACCCCCTCGCTGATCACCGCACCCGGCTGAATCAGACTGTTCGGCCCGATATACAGCGGCCCTTCCAGCGTACAGTTAGGCTTGACCGTCACCCCTCCCCCAATCATGATCGGCCCGTGCTCCGCGTCCAACACGCTGCCCGGCTTGATCACCGCACCCGGACCTATCGAAATATTCTCCCGACCCAACAGGTGCGCCCCCTCGTACACAGTCCCGTCAATCCCGGCCCCACCGAGCATACCCCAGTCCGCCTCCAACGCCTCAACGTTCCGATGCACCAGGTGCCACGGGTACTCGATCAACCTCACGTCCGCCTCACGCTCCGGTAGGCCCGATAGCACCTCGGCCAACTGGTCCCCATCCAGAAACACCGCCGCACTGAGCCGGCCCGCCAACTCCGCATCCGCCCACACATACGCCACCTCGCCCCCCTTGCGACCCACCACGTTATGGGCCGCCGGCTCGATCGGCTCGGTCAAAAAACAGCGACCGTTCACAAACAGCGTACGCCCCGGACCGTCCACCCGAGACGCCACCTCCCCGCCGTGCTTGTCCACCATGAAACGATGGAGCATTTCACGCACGTACAGCGTCACACGCTTGGCCCCCAGCACCGCCTGTGCCCGCTCACGCAGCGTCCGCGCCCCACAACGCAAATCAAACACCGCCCGATAATACACCAAAGGCAACAAACGCGTGTAGCCCTCGTCCTCAAAAAACACAACTCGCTCTGCTGACTCGCTCATAACACTATTATCGTCCCTTGGCCGCCCACCTTGCATAATTTCGGACGCATTAATGAATTAGACGCCTTGGCCGGCCCCCCAAGAACCCCCCGACAGCACTGCTCACCCCAATACCCCACGACCCGTTGGCCTTGAATACCTAAGCTCCCAATTAAAAACCACTTACAATTGACAAGCGATTATTAGACGCCCAGAGACTCGCTCCAACGCGGATTCCCGGCCGACCCAAAAGGCCCCGAAACCTGCCTGCCCCCGCCATACCTCCCTGCATGTTAAGGACAGATGCAGCCGACAAAACAGCAACACACCAGAGAGAACGCCATAAAAAGAAGCCCACCCCAACATTCCCGAACCCGTTCAAAAACACGACGACTGGACAGACCCCCACGCGACAACGTGCCACCCCACAACACAACCCGCCCCCATATCGAGATAGGGGTAGGGATAACGCATTGGTTTGCGTCACCCCTCCCTCCGAACCGTG
>CAYNXW010000013.1:0-20371 GCA_964401265.1 uncultured Pirellulales bacterium
GGAATGGCAGGCGAGCGAAACGTTGCTGGAGGGGGTGCTGGCAGGGTCTCACAAGGTGGAATACGAGGAGGCCGATGGTTGGTTGTCGCCGACGGCGATGACGGTGAAGGTGGCGAAGGCTCAGACGCTGGAGGTGCGAGGGGTGTATCGTGTGCCGCCGCCGCCTCCGGGCAAGGGGTCGTTGAGGGTGACTCTGGGGCCGGCCGAGGCGGTCGCGGGCGGGGCAGAGTGGCGGCTGGACGGGGGAGAGTGGCAGCAGAGTGAGGCGACGCTTGAGGCGGTGGTGGAGGGTTCGCACCGGTTGGAGTACAAGGGAGTGGAGGGGTGGCAGACGCCTGGGGTGGGGACCGTAAAGGTGGTGAAGGATGAGACGTTGGAGGTGAGCCAGCTCTATTCGCCGCCGCCGCCCCCGCCGGCGATGGGCGGTTTGCAGGTGGTGTTGCGGCCGCGAGCGGTGGTGGAGAGCGGTGGTCAGTGGCGTGTGGACGGCGGGCCCTGGCAGTCGAGCAGAGCAGAGGTGGGGGAGGTGTTGACGGGGTCGCACCAGGTGGAGTTCAAGCCGGTGGCGGGGTGGTTGACGCCGGATCCGTGCAGCGTCGAGGTGGGAGCGGGTGTGACGAGTGTGCTGGAGCGTCGTTATGCGAAGTCGCCACCGCCGGCACCAAGATTCAAGTTGACGGGTACGATGGCGGTGGTGGGCAGTGACCGTGGGGTGGCGTGGTTTCGCTTGGCCGACCAGAAGAGCGAGCCAGCGTATTTTCTGGGTGAGAGGGTGCAAGGGTACCGTTTGGCGGCGATTTCGGACGGGCGTGTGACGCTGACGCGAGACGGTTATGATTTTGAGCTGCAGGTGGTGGTAAAGGAGGCGCCGAAGGAGGCGCCGAAGCCGCCGGTGACGGCAGCACGACCTGGGGGGCGTTCGATACCGCGGCCTAAGACATCGGGGACGGTGCGTCCGGGGACCCGGGCGGGTGGCCGGGGGTCTTCACGGACTCCGACGCGGCGGTGACGATAGTAACTTATTTCTAATATAAGACTTATGACGATGACACGCAGGACAGAGAGGCTATTCAAATCAGGGCAGATGGAGCTTCCAATCGTCGGAGCCGGGGGCACGGACGAACTGGAAGGTGAAGGGGAAGGTGCGTGGGGTATGGTTTGGTTTGAGTCGGTAGTCGACGGGGATTTTGGCGGTGGCCCAGAGGGCTTGCTGGTCGAAGAGGATCTGGGTGTTCGTGGGTATCCAACGGTCGAGGAAGATGGTAGCGGCGTCGGGTCCGAGCAGGGCGGCGGCGATTTGGGGGCCCGGGAGTTGTTTTTGGGGGTGAGCGAGGAATTGGGGGAGTTGGTCGAAGTCTCGCGTGGCGAGGGCCAGGAGTATCTGGTCGGTGAGTTGTGCGAGGATGCGTCGCTGGGAGACGAGGGGGTCGGTGGCGTCGTTTTGGAGATGGGCGGGGGTTTGGCGGGGCTTGGGGGCGCAGGAGACGAGGACGAGCGGGGCGAGAAGCAGGAGCGGGGCAAGACCAGGGCGGCTTAGCGAATAGCGACGTTTGATGGAGCAATGGAAACGATGAGTAAACATGGTGGACATGATAGGGGCTCGGCGGGCGAAAAATCAAGGGGCGAGCTCAGCGGGGGTGCTGAGCGGGGCCAGGCGCTGGTGAGCGGGCTGGGCTGGGGTACGGGGTGGCTTTACGTGGGTTTGGGGGTGTTGTTGTGCATGATGGGGGTGTTGTGGCAGACGACGGGGGTGCGTGCAGACGAGGAGGGTAGGGTTGATGGGAACTCGTCGCAGGTGGCGGAGTCGGACGAGGCGCCGGAGGAGGCGGATGCGAACGAAGCCGAGGTCGCTGAGGCGGACGAGGGGTCTGACGAGGCAGCTGAGACAGAGGATGACGCGGCGTTGGAGGCGGCGTTGGAGGCGGCGTTAGCAGGGGAGGCAGACGAGGCAGGGGAAGATGAGGATTTGTCGGCGGACGAAGCGTTGCTGATGAAGTTGTTTGAAGCGTATATGGCGGTGGAGGATCCGAAATCGGCCGAGGCCAAGGCGTTGGAGGAGCAGATCGACGAGGTGATGGTTCGTCTGGAGGCGTCGATGGAGAAGGATCCGAAGGCGGGTTCTCGATTGATGCCTGGTCCGCCGACGGAGCCGGGCAAGGCGGAGGGGCCAGATGCGGCTAAGAAGCCGGCAGAGCGGCCTGGTGTGAAGCGGCCGGCGGTCAACGGGGTAGACAAGACAGCGAGGCCGGAGGGGCATCGGTCTGTTACGGCGGGTCAAGGGGCCAGAGCGGTCACGAAGCCGACGTTACCTAAGGAGCCGGGGGTCAAGGAGCCAGCGGCGGCGGGGCATGGTGCGGGGGCGGCAAGTGAGGCGGGGTCAGAGGCTGAGGTAGCGGAGGTGAAGTTGCCGGAGCCTAACGACGTAGTGCAGATCAAGATGGAAGACGGGCTGTTGGACGTTCAGGAGTTGTTGGACTTGGCGGGGAAGTATCACAAGTTCAACATTTTGTACGACACGACGGAGGCGCCGGTGGGCAAGGTGCGGATGCAGCAATATGGGGAGGTTCACTATCGAGATTTGCTTCCTTTGTTGAAGTCGGTGCTGGGGGTGCAGGGTTACGTCATGGTGCGGAGCGGCTCTTTTGTAAAGATCGTGAAGCAGGGTACGGCGATGCAGAAGACGGAGCCGGCGATAGCGTATGGAGCGATGATGCCGGAGATCGGGCCTGGGGATTCGCTGGTGGCGGTGATTGTGGAGGCCAAGCATGTGCCGGTAGCGACGGTGCAGAGTTTTCTGGGGAAGTTTACGAGCACCCAGCAGGTGTTGACGCCGGTGCCGAACACGAATCAGGTGATCATCACGGAGTATTCGACGCGTTTGGATCGGGTGCTGGAGATGTTTCGGCTGGTGGATCAGCCGGGTCCGGAGCGGAAGTTATCGATCACGGAAGTGGAGTATTTGGGAGCATCGGACGCGAAGACGCGGGTGGAGCAGTTATTGAAGGCGTTGGTGGACCAGGGGGCGACGACGGTGGAGGGCGTGGCGCCGGCGGCGCCTCGTGAGCCGGCGAGTCCCCCGGCAGGTGCGCGTCGGTCTGCCGAGGCGGTCAAGAGGGCGGTCGCGGAGCGTAAGGGTGTGGCGAGTGTGCAGGCGGGTCCGACGATATTGGTGGATGAGCGGACGAATCGGCTGTTGGTGATCGGGACGGAGGAGGAGATCAAGCAGATCGGGGAGCTGCTGGCGGTGATTGATGTGGAGCCACCGAGTCCGGAGATTGACCTGGTGGTGATGGAGGTGGTGTACCTGGAGGCGCCCAAGGTGGCGGAGAAGGTGAAGGGGTTGTACAGCGCGTTGTATCAGGAGACGGTGCAATCGACGGCGGCGACACAGGCGGCGAAGGCTCCGGCGCCGCGTCAAGCAGGACGACGGACGCCGACGCGTCGGCCGGCGCCCACGCCCGCGCCGAAAGCGGCGACGAGCAAGACGTTGCCGACGCAGGCGGAGCCGGTGATTCACGTGGATGAGCGTACGAACCGGTTGCTGGTGATAGGCACGGCGGAGCAGGTGGGGCAGATAAAGGAGTTGCTGGCTCTGTTGGACGTGCCTTTTGGTCCGGAGATCAAGCTGGTGGAGATGCGGGTGGAGCACGTGGAGGCGGCGGAGGTGAAGGAGCCGATCGAGTCGCTGATCGAGGCATTGAGTGCGGAAGAAGGCGGGGAAGGTGAGGGTACCAAGGGCAAGCCGGCGGAGCGGCCGGCGGCGAAGAAGGGTGCGCCTCCAACGGCGGCGCAGCGGGCGGCGGCAGCACGAGGCGCTCGGGGTGCCGGTGCGGGTGAGTCGGGCAAGGCGCAGGGTCCTTTTATTCTGGTGGACGAGCGGACGAATCGGTTGCTGGTGGTGGGCTCGGCCGAGCAGATTGAGCAGGTGGGGCATTTGTTGGCGCTTTTGGACGTGGAGGAGGGTCCGGAGATCAAGCTGGCGGTGGTGGATGTGACGTATGTGCTGGCGGACGAGGTGGCGCCGAAGATCAAGGATTTGCTGGAGGCGTTGAGCGAGCAGACGGATGGTAAGGGTTTGGCGGGTCAGGGGCAGGAGCGTGCTCGTCGTCCGGAGGCGACGCGTCGGCCGGGGACGGGTCGGCAGGAGGGCCAGGCGAGGCCTGAGCCGACACGGCGGGCGGCGGAGACGGCGACGAGTGTGGAGGTGGAGGAGGGGCCTTTCATTCTGGTGGACGAGCGGACGAATCGTTTGATGGTGGTAGGCTCGGAAGAGCAAATCGATCAGGTGAAGCATTTGCTGGCATTGTTGGATGTGGTGGGTGGTCCGGAGATCAATCTGGTCCAGATCGAGATTAAGAACGTGATCGCCGACGAGATAGCGGATCAGTTGGAACAGTTGATGGAGGCGTTGAGTGAGCAGGAAGTGGCGGAGGGGACGCCTACGGTGAGTCGCAGTGGGGCTGGAGGCGGCGGTTATGGTGGGTACGGCAGGGGCAGTGCGTACGGCCAAAGGCGGACGAACCAGCGTTATGGTCAGCGTTACGACGGGCGGAGTCAGCGGACCGGTCAGCGGACGAGTCAGCAGCGAGGTCGGTCGGAGACGGCGGGGCCTCGTGGGCCTTTCATTCTGGTGGACGCACGGACGAATCGGTTGCTGGTGGTGGGTTCGGAAGCGCATGTGGCGAAGTTGAAGGAGCTGCTGGAGGTGCTGGACGTGCCGCCGAGCGAGTACGACCGGCTGCGTTTAAAGATTTACCAGATCGAATATGTAGAAGCGGCGGAAGTATTGCGGATGTTGGACCAGCTGGGCATCACCAAGGCTGAGCGGATGGCGCCGCGTGATCGGGCACGGCAGGATCGCTACGGGCGAGGGCAGTACGGGGGCCAGTATGGCCAGCAGTACGGTTATGGTCCGGAGATGGCACGGCAGCGGATGGCGTTGTCGGCCGAGGGGGGCGAAGGTTTAACGGGCGCGGGTGGTTTGACGGGCGAGGGGGGCCCTCATTTGTTGCCGGGTCAGGAGGAGCCGGAGATCCGTGCGGCGGTGCAGGAGACGACGAATAAGATCTTCGTGCTGGCGACGGAGTATCAGTTGCGTGATATTGACGAGATCATCAAGCAGGTGGACGTGGATCCGACGCAGCGTTTTGGCGAGTACAAGGTGTACCAGTTAGAGAACCGCAAGCCGGAAGAGGTAGCGGGTGCGTTGGAGGAATTGCTGGAGTCGGAGTATGCCGAGCGGGTGGGCGAGGGGGCGCAGCAGAACGTGCGATTGCCGGGGATTGAGCGGCCGGCGGTGATTGTGCCTTTGGAGGAGGTGTATTCGATAGCGGTGCGGGCATCGAAGAAGCAGCACGGGGACATTGCCCAGTTGTTGAAGGTGTTGGACCGTCGGCTGCCGCAGGTGCTGGTGGAGGCGATATTGGTGCAGGTGAGCACGGACAACACGCTGGAGTTGGGGGTGTCGCTGCAGGAGAGCTGGGGGACGGGCAGCGACAATTCGGTATCGGGGATATCGCCTTTTGGGGTGAATCCGACGCGAACGGGTCTGACGAAGGAGGTCATCGCGGGCAGCGGGGGTACGCTGGCGTTTTTCGATGACAGTCTGGTCTATGCGACGTTGGAGGCATTGCAGACGGAGGGGAATTCGAAGGTGGTGTCGATGCCGCGGATACTGGTGAACGACAACGAAGAGGGGACGATATCGAGTGAGCGTCAGGAGCCGACGACGCGGACGACGATCCCGGCGGGTTCGGATACGCCTATCGTGGAGTTTAAGGAGTATGTGAGTGCAGGTACGACGCTGGGTATCACGCCGCACATCAGCGAGGGAGATTTTCTTCAGTTGGAGATCACGCTGGATGTGAACAGTTTTGAGGGTCAGGGCCAGGCGAACGTGCCGCCGCCTCAGTCGACGAATCAGATTACGACGTTGGTGACGGTGCCGGACGACAAGACGATAGTGCTGGGCGGTTTGACGACGTCGACGGGGGCGGTGAATGTGAGCAAGGTGCCGCTGTTGGGCGACCTGCCGCTGGTGGGGGCGTTATTCAGGAACGTGTCGAATTCGGACACGGAGGCGGTGTTGTACGTGTTTGTCAAGGCGCACATCGTACGTAGCCGGGACGAGGAAGGGGAGAATGATTTTTCAGATATCGAGCGGCTGTCGGAGACGTATCTGGAGCGTCTGGAGCAGGACGAGGAGCGTTACGACAGGCAGCTGGAGACGATTCCGGGGATACCGGAGGGTCAGCGGAGCGGTCATGTGTTTGACGTCGAGGAGCGGGCGGCGGCGAAGCCCTGGCGGTTTTTGGACGATTAGGACGGTTTGGCAGGATTAACCTGATTTTGATAACGTTGTGCGTAGTATTTGCTAAGGCAGGCTTCAGGTTTGTTTAGCGGAGGGCTGGTCCGGGAGGTCTGTCTGAGAAACAGACAGCCGTTTTGGCGAGCATAACAGGCGTATTGAGTCTGACGGGCAATTATCCGCGGGCAAGATGGACGGGACACAGGAAAGACAATGAAGCAACGGTTGATCGAGACAGCGCGGCGGGGTCGGATGTTGGACGCAGAGGCGTTGCAGTCGTTTCTGTCGGAGCAGAACGGCAGCGGCAAGCGTCTGGACGTGGCGTTGTTGGAGTCGGGCCAGTTCACGGAGGAGCAGGTGCTGCGTTTGTTCGCGGCGGAGCTGGGTTTGGAGTATGTGGAGCAGATCAAGGTGGAGTCGGTGCCGGCGGAGTTTGTGGCGGCGGTGCCCCCGGCGTATGCGCAGCGTCACGGGGTGTTGGCGGTGGGCAAGGAGGGGTCGACGATGACGGTGGCGACGAGTCATCCGCTGGGGATGTACGCGTTGGACAATGTGAGCAAGATGGTGGGGTGCACGGTGCGGTGTGCGTTGGCGAGTCGAGCGGCGATAACGAGTGGTATCAACGCGGCGTATGAGCAGCGGGTGACGGTGCTGGAGGAGGTAGCCGGGGAGGTCGACGCGCAGAATATCGAGACGCTGTTGGGGGAGGTGGGCAATTCGGAGGATTTGCTGGACGTGGTGAACCGGCCTCCGGTGATACGGCTGGTGAACGACATTTTGTTCCGGGCGTTGCAGATGCGGACTTCTGATGTTCACATTCACCCTTGGGAGCAGCAGATCATCGTACGGTACCGGATCGACGGGATCATGTATGACATGTTGACGCTGGGGGTGCGGGCGTTGCCATTGATTGTATCGCGTATCAAGGTGATGGCGGGGATGGATATTGCGGAGCGTCGGCTGCCTCAGGACGGGCGGTGCTCGGTGAAGATCGGCCAGCGGGAGATTGACTTGCGGGTGAGCACGGTGCCGACGTCGTGCGGGGAGCGGACGGTGTTGCGGCTTTTGGACAAGAGCACGGGGATCTACGATCTGGGCGAGCTGGGGATGGGCGAAGGCGAGCTCAAGCGGATTGACGGGATGTTGCATCGGCCCCACGGGGTGTTTTTCGTGACGGGGCCGACGGGCAGCGGCAAGACGACGACGCTATACAGTTTTTTGCGGCGGATCGACGCGACGCAGAAGAACATCATCACGCTGGAAGACCCGATCGAGTATCAGCTGGAGGGGATCAGTCAGATCCAGATAGCGACGAAGAAGGGGATGACGTTTGTGACGGGGTTGCGGCATGTGTTGCGGCAGGACCCGGACGTGATCATGGTGGGTGAGGTTCGGGACCAGGAGACGGCGCGGATGGTGATTCAGTCGTCGCTGACGGGTCATTTTGTGTTCAGCACGCTGCACACGAACGATTCGGCGGGGGCGATTACGCGTATGCTGGATCTGGGGGTGGAGCCTTATCTGGTGGCCTCGTCGGTGGTGGGGGTGCTGGCGCAGCGGCTGGTGCGGCGGTTGTGTCCGGAGTGCAAGGAGCTGGTGCGGGCGGACTCGAAGGAGATGCGGGATCTGGGGGTGGGCTTTGCCGCGTTCGAGCACGTGTACACGGCGCGGGGTTGTGAGAAGTGTTTCAAGACGGGTTATCGAGGGCGGACGGGGATTTATGAGTTTATGGTGGTGGACGACAACGTGCGGCAGTGTGTTTATCAGCGTAAGACGGCGGGCTCGATCAAGAAGGCGGCGTTGGACGCGGGGTTGACGACGCTGCGGATGGACGGTCTGGCGAAGGTGGAGGCGGGGTTGACGTCTCTGGACGAGGTGTTGCGGGTGGCGCAGGCGGACGATGTGTAGAAAGAAGGCAAGAGACACACTTGAAGAGAAGGATTTTTTTGAGAGGATTAACGGGATTTGCGGTGGCGCAAGAAAAAGACCCCCAGCTAACGCAGGGGGCTTCAAGGGTGGGTAAGACGCCCATGTTACGACAGGAATAGTTGGCGATGCCGACGTATGAATACATAGCACTGGACAGGGCGGGCAAGCAGGCGCGGGGCAACGTGGCGGCGGAGTCGGCGTCGGCGGCGCGTCGCGTGTTGCGAGAGCGTCAGCTGCATGCGACGAAATTGCAGCCGATTGCGGAGTCGTCGCACCGGGGGGGGCTCAGTTGGGGCAAACTGTTCAAGGGTCGGCGGCGTCGGGCGGTATTGGAGTTTACGCGTCAGCTGGCGACGATGGTCGAGGCGGACGTGAATCTGACGGATTCGCTGGCGGTGCTGATCGTGCAGACGCAGGACAAGCAGTTGAGTCAGATTATTCAGAACGTGCGGGACCAGGTGGTTTCGGGCGAGGCGCTGGTGGATGGGCTGAAGGAGTATCCGGACTGGTTTGACCCGATTTATGTATCGATGGTGCGGGTGGGTGAGGTGACGGGCAATTTGGGCAGGACGCTCAAGCTGTTGAGCGAGTACATGGGCAAGCGGATGCGGATGGAGGCGAAGGTCAAGGCGGCGTTGACGTATCCGGCGATTCTGGTGGTGATTTGCCTTCTGGTGGTGGTGGTGCTGATGACGTTCGTGGTGCCGCGGATTACGAAGATTATCACGGCGAGCAACCGGGAGATACCGGCGTTGACGCAGGCGTTGATGGATTTCAGCTCGTTGCTGGTGAACTGGTGGTGGGCGGCGCTGTTGGCGATAGGGATGCTGTATTACTTGTGGCATCGGGCGTTGGCGACACAGCGGGGGCGGATGGTGTTTGACCGGACGATGTTGCGGGTGCCGGTGATAGGCGAGATATTGCGTGAGAACGTGGTGTCGCGGTTCACGTCGACGCTGGCGGCGTTGATTCGGTCGGGTTTGCCGATGGCGGACAGTCTGCAGGTGGTGGCGGATGTGACGGGCAAT
Source organism: uncultured Pirellulales bacterium (assembly GCA_964401265.1). Classification (GTDB taxonomy): domain Bacteria; phylum Planctomycetota; class Phycisphaerae; order Sedimentisphaerales; family SM23-30; genus CAYNXW01. The sequence goes on from CAYNXW010000013.1 coordinate 9,265, forward strand.
TCGATCATGACGCAGGCGGTGCGTCGCTCGCGGGAGCGGATTATCGCGGGGGCGGACATTGCGACGCCTTTGCGGGAGAGCAAAGTGGTGGGTCCGGCGGTGGCACACATGATATCGGTGGGTGAGCGTAGCGGCGAGCTGGAGACGATGTTGATGACGATCGCCGAGAGCATGGAGGAGAGCGCGGATCTATCGGTGCAGCGGATCAGCTCGGTTATCGAGCCGGTGATTATCGTGGTGATGGCGGTGGTGGTGGGCATCATCACGTTTGCGACGTTGATGCCTATATTGGAGGTGCCGAACCTGGCGGGGGGGTAGGCAGGAAACCACTAAGACACTAAGAAAAAGGATTTGCCACAGAGGCGCAGAGAACGCAGAGTAAGAAAGAGCATTAGATGCAGAAAGTCTTAGCAACAAGGAGAAAGAAATGAGAGCGAGACAGGCAAGGCCGAAGAATCGAGGGCGTAAGGCGGGCTTTACGCTGGTGGAATTGATGGTGGTGCTGGTGATTCTGGGATTGCTGGCAGGATTGGTGGGCAACAAGGTAGTGCAGTACATCGCCCGGGCGAAGGCGACGACGGCACAGAGCCAGATCAAGAGCTTTCATAACGCGGTGAAGACGTACTACATTGACACGGGTTACTATCCGGAGCAGTTGGAAGATTTGATTGTGGAGCCGGCGGGCGTGACGGGGTGGGACCCGGAGGGTTACCTGGAGTTTGGGCAGATTCCGCTGGACCCGTGGGGCAACGAGTATATTTACCAGTTTCCGGGTGATCGGTCAAAGTTTGACATTTACAGTCTGGGGGCGGACGGCAAAGACCAAGGCGAAGGGGAAGACGCAGACATCTACAACAGCGGTGCGGACGATGGAGCGGACGAATTCTAGGGGGGACCAGGGGCTCGTATTTGGCGAGCACAGGGTGAATGAAGGGCCCCCCTACAGAGGTAGGGGGCTTGAGGACGCGGGCGTGACACGAGAAGAACGTGGGTAAGATGGGCGCGACACGAGGAAAAGGCAGCCGGGGTTACACGCTGCTGGAGACGGTGGTGATGTTGACGCTGATCGGGCTGTTGCTGAGCCTGGTGGCGACGACGTTTTTCGGGGGGATCGGTCGGGCGCATCTGGACGCGGACGTAGGGACGTTTGCGCGGACGCTGCGGACGGCGGCGGAACACGCGATTTTGACGGGTAAGACGTACGAGGTGTTTATCGAGATTTATGACGGGTACTACACGGTAACCGAGGCGCCGGAGGAAGCGCAGGGCGGGGCGGAGCCGGCAGAGCCTCTGGTGGAGAAGCAGAGCCTGGACTTGAGTTGGATTGACGAGGTGGAGTACGAGGACGGTTCACGGCAATATTCGCAGAATATGACGCTGCGGGCGACGGCGAAGGGGTGGGAGCAGGCGGTGCTGTTTCGAATTGTGGACGAGAATGATCGGTGGCGTTACGTACGATGCGACCGTTTTACGGCGAACGTGGCGGTATCACGTCAGCCTTTGGAGTTATTGGCGGCACAGGACGAGGTGAGTCTGTCGTCGCCTTTGTAAGTGGTGCGGTTCAAGCGATGGCAGCAGCAGCGCGAGACAGGTTGTGGGGGGGTAAGACGGGGCGTGGGGGGGGCTTTACGCTGGTGGAGGCGGTGGTGAGCGTGCTGCTATTGGGGATTTTGCTGGGCGGGGTGATGGTGGCGCACGAGCGGACGTGTGACGCGGTGGCGCGTCAGAGCATGCGGACGCGGGCGGCGGCGGTCGCGGAGCGTCAGATCGAGTTGTTGATGGCCAGTCGTCAGGAGCCGAACAGTCCGAGTTTTCATGGTGAAGACGAGCAGACACCGGAGTTTACGTGGCAGATGGATTTGCAGCGGGTGCCGGTGGGGGAGGGGGCGCCGGGCAGTGCGGCCAGCAGCGTGATTCAGGCGACGGTGCGTGTGTACACCAAGGGAGAGCGCAGCGGCCAGGGCGAACCTTTGATCGAGCTGGTGCGATGTTTTGGGACGTCGGAGCTGACGCCGGTTACGGGCGAGAGCGTGGCGGTGCCTTTTATGACGGAGGAGGAGCTTATTTATCAGGATTTGGAGAATCGTCTGGGGCGTGAGCCCACGCTGATAGAGGTTCTGCAGGAGATGGTGGACACGGGGCAGTTTTCGCAAGAGGAGGGTTTGGAGTTGATGGAGGGGCTCGAAGGCGGGCCGGAAGCGTTGATGGAAGGAGAGGGTCGCTAATGTCCAGGCAACGCACAATGGACTCTGGGCCGGGGCGCGGAGGGGCGTGCGAGCCAAAGCGTGACGGCGCAACCAGGCGGCGGGTGGGGCTGACGCTCCTGGAGTTGATCACGACACTGGTGATCGTAGCGTTGGTCAGTGGCGCGGTAGTGCAATTGCTGCACAGTACGTTGGAGCAGAGTCGTTATTTGCAGGAGCAGATGGCGCGACTGGCAACGATACAGCACTGTCTGGACGTTCTGGTGAACGATCTGGGCGGTTATACCAAGGACGCGGAATTGACAGTGGAGCATTACGCGTTGGCGGAGGGACGGCAGACGTCGTCGCTGCAGATTCGTCTGGCGGGGGATGTGGTGGAACAGGAGGAGGGCGTGGAATGGGTAGCGGCCTCGCGTTACGAACAAGAGGATCTGGTGTTGTTTCGCCGGGCGAAGAGCACGGGCGGGCGGGAGAAGTCGGTGTACGTGCCGATGTGCGAGCATTTGTCGTCGTTCCAAGTGGAGACGTTGGACGGGCAGGGCCAGGCGGCGTTGGGGGGCACAGCAGTGGTGCTGGAGGTGACGGCCCAGGTGTATCGCGGGCCCTCGCGTAACCCGGAGCAGGTTTTTACGGTGCAGCGTACGTTTTGCCTGGATCGTTTCAAGTTTGCCGGCGAGGACGAAACGGAGAGCTAGGATGTGTCGGGGTCCGAAAAGGCAAGTTGGCGGCACAGGCATGTGTGCGACACGGCGTGGGGCGGGCGTGACGCTGTTGTTGACGCTGATAGCGTTGACGATACTGGCGGTGGTAATCGTGCAGTTTCAGGCGGACGCGGCGTTGGAGATTCGGGCGAGCCAGTACCGCCTGGAGCGTCAGCAGTGTCGGTATGCGGCGGAATCGGCAATTATTATGGGGCAGATGATGCTGCAGCAGCACCTGAGCCAGCGTCGGCGACCGGTGCGCCCGGCGGCAAAGCCGGAGGAGCCATTGGAGGGAAGCGCAGAGCCTAATGCTTTGGCGGAGCCGAACGATGTTGAGGAGGCGTTGAAGGATGCGAAGGCGGCGACACCGGCCCATTTGTTGATGACGCGCGACGTGACGATCGGAGGGGTGCAGGTGACGATTGAGCTTCATGACGAGAACGCCAAGTGGCCGATGATGTGGTTGTTGCGTTCGCCTTTTGAGTCGGGCAGTTCGACGTCGCATGCGCGGCGGACGTTTGAAGAATACGGGGAATGGGTGGGGGCGCCGGCCAAAGAGGTCGAGTCGGCCGGAGAGTTGGCGGCGACACTGGGCGAGCCGTTGAACTTGCCCGAGGCACCGGTGGGAATGGGGGTAGGGCGTGGGCGGGTGGTGGCCCGCAAGGGGCGTACGGTATACGCCGAGCGTGTCAAGCAGGCAGCGTTGCGTCGTCACTTGATGGACGTATTTGCGGCACGTTGGCAGGAGCAGTTATTGACGGACCCGAAGCAGGCGTACTTGCGTCAGGCATTGGAGGATCGTGCCGGTTCGTTGAACGATTATTTGAGTATCTGGTCGACCAACGCGTTAAATGTGAACACGGCGCCGTTGGAACTGTTGGAGGCGGTGTTCAAGCCGGCGGGGCTGACGGGCGAGAAGTTGACGGCCTTGGATACGCACCGGAAGAAGACGCCGCTGAAGAACATCGGCGAATTGGCGTTGGTGCCGGGGGTGGGTGTCGAGGTGAGCAAGTATATGACGCCCTTGTGCCTGGTGCGTAGTCGGGATTTTTCGTTAAAGGTGGACGCTCGTTTAGGGCGAGCACGTTATCGTTTGAAGGGGGGCATGTACAAGGACGAGTTGGTGCGGACGTCGGAGCGATTAAAACGGGTAGCGGTGGTATCGGGAGATTAGAGGCCGATGAAGAAACGTTGTGTGGGCATACATTACGGCGGGGATTGTCTGACGGCGGTGATGGTGACGAAGAACGGAGCGGCCTTCGAAATGGGCACGCCGTTGAAGCTGACAGTGGAGGGGCAGGGCCCTGGCGCCTTGGAGGCGTTGCTGGGGCAATTGAGCGAGCGTCTAGGAACGGGGCTGGGCAAGCGGCCGGCGGTTGCGTTGACGCTGGGTGGACGTTGGTATCAGACACAGTTTCATCACAGCGAATTTGATGATGAGCGGCAGTTGCGTCAGACGCTTCGTTTTGACATCGAGGAGGATCTGGCGGAGGGCGCTGAAGAGGTGGCGTTGTGTTTTGAGCGAGCGGCGACGGGGACATCGACGGTGGGAGGCGAGGCGAAAGAGGGGGGGATGGACTTGCTGGTGCACGCGTGCGAACGTCGGGCGTTGGGCGAGATTCTGGAGCGGTTTGAGCAGTCACGTTGGGACGCGTTGGTGGTGGAGCCGGACGTAACGGCGTGGGGGCACTATCTGTCGCATCAGAAGCAGCGGGGTGAGGGCCCCTTGGCGGCGGCGGCGTGCTCGGGGGGGATGCTTTATACGCTGGTGCTGGATGAGGGCTCTCGGCCGGTGGTGGCGCGGAGCTACAGGTATTCGGGTGACAACGACAGTGCCGAGGTGTTGGGCCAGGAGCTCAAGCGTTCGCTGGCGTTGTTGCGTGAGGGTTTGGCGCCGCAGCGGCTGTTGGTGCACACCGATGGTTTTGCGGGGGGGGTGTTGAGCGACTTGGGGCAGGCAACGGGGCTGACGTGCGAGCGGCTGGCGGAATCGGACGCGTCGACGGCCTTTGCGATGGGGGCGGCGTTGGGATATCTGGGGACGGGGCCCGTGGCGGATTTTCGGGGGGACGGTCTGGAAGCGTCTACGGTGGTGCGGGAACGGGGTCGACTGTGGGGAGCGTTTTCGGGAGCGTTGTCGCTGTTGTTGGCGGCGGTACTGGTGGTGACATGGGGTTATAAGCGTCATTACGAGCAGGCCCGGTTGGATGCAGAGGTGCGTGTCGACGAGGCATACCGCAAGGTATTCAACAAGGAGGCAACGAACGTAAATGTTCCGCGTATGATGCGGAATTTTTTAAAGACGTTGAAGGTACAGGATAAGACAGCAGCACGACAGATGATGCCGGGTTCGGCGAGTCACACGATGATGCTGGTGTTTGATATGTTGGACACGCTGGGTGAGGATTTTGCCTTGCAGATCGAGACGTTGCGGGTACGCTCGCAGGTGGCGACGCTGACGGGTTCGGTGCGGGGTCTGGTGGAAAAGGCTCAGATGCAGGCGGCGGTGCGGGCAAATCCCAATCTCGAGTTGGAAGGGTGGAATATTGATCGGCCTGGGGCGGGCAAGTCGCCTCGGCGTAATTTTACGATGTCGCTTCGGGTGGTGAGTGAACGGGGGGCAGAGACGAAGAGGAGCAAATCGCGATGAATCGAGCGGTATTGCAGGATCGACGGTTGTGGATGATAGGAATCCCGGCGGTGCTGGTCTTGGCGGCCTTGGTCTCGCTAAATCAAATGGCCGGGGCCAAGCGGAGTGCGCTGGGGCAGGTGACGACAGCGGCGGAGGTGGATAAGAACGCGGCAAAGATTATACGTTTGCGTGTGCAAAGCGGCCAGGCAGGAGCCCTGGGCAATGGTGATCGGCCGCGTTTTTTGGGAGCGGCCTCGGCAACGGAGTGCGCCGAGGCGTCGAAGATTCCGATCAGGCTGGTGCAGCAGGTGAGCAGTCCAGAGCCGCAGAGGACACGTGGCGGTCAGGTGGAGCACCAAGAGCGTTACACGCTGCAGGGGGTGCGGCTATTGCAAGTGGCCCAGTTTGTTGATTACGCCGAGCAGCACTATGCCAACCTGAAGTGCAGCAATCTGGTGTTGACGGCGTTGGAAGGCAAGACGCCGGATTCATGGTCGGCGGTGGTGACGTTGAAGTACACCGAGTGAGCTGAGGCACGGCCGTACGACGTGCCTAGCGGGGGCAGCGCGGCGTGCAGGCCCTTGAAAGTCGTGCCCCATGCCACCTTGGCAAGCCCCCTGCTCGCAACGCCCCGGTTGGCACGAGGCGTCAGGGCAGTTGGGCAAGGAAGCTCTCGTTGGATTCGTGTTTGGCGAGGGCTTTGATGAGGGTCTGGACGTCTTGGCCGGCGGGCATGCCGTCGAGGTGGCGGCGGAGACGGTAGATTTTATCGAGGGGGACTTTGCCGATGAGGAGTTCTTCCTTGCGGGTGCCGGATTGCTGAATGTCGATGGCGGGCCAGACGCGCCGGTTGGCGAGCTGACGATCAAGGACAAGCTCCATGTTACCGGTGCCTTTGAATTCCTGGAAGATGACTTCGTCCATGCGGCTGCCGGTGTCGATCAGGGCGGTGGCAAGGATGGTGAGCGAGCCGCCTTCTTCGGTGTTGCGGGCGCTGCCGAAGATTTGTTTGGGCAGTTGCAGGGCACGGATATCGACGCCGCCGCTCATGGTGCGGCCGCTGGAGCGGGTCCAACTGTTGAAGGCCCGGCCAAGGCGGGTGATGGAGTCGAGCAGGACGACGACGTCGTGGCCGAACTCCACTTGCCGTTTGACGCGTTCGAGGGCAAGTTGGGCGACGCGGACGTGACTGTCTACGTCTTTGTCGTTGCTGGAAGCGACGACTTCGCCCTGGACCTTGCGGCGCATGTCGGTGACCTCTTCGGGCCGTTCGTCGACGAGCAGGACCATGAGCTTGATTTCGGGGTGGTTGGTGGTGATGCCGTGGGCAATCTGCTGTAGAAGGATGGTCTTTCCAGTGCGTGGGGGCGCGACGATGAGGCCTCTCTGGCCCTTCCCGATGGGGGTGAGCAGGTCCATAACACGGGTACCGAGCGGTTCGGCACCGGTTTCGAGGCCGATCATTTCGTTGGGGTCGATAACGGTGAAGTCCTCGAACGGTTTGAGATCAACGCAGGTTTGGGCGTCCTGGCCGTTGACCGTGAGGATTTCGCGTACTTCGGGACTGGCTCCCCGTTGGCCGGCCGTGCGAGCCCGCAGCAGCATACCGGGTCGTAAATAGGCCTTTTCGATCGTCTGCCGACCTACGAACGGGTCCTTGGGCACAATGCGGTAGTTGTTTTCCACATTCCGCAGGAAACCATGCCCTTTATCGGTAATTTCGAGTAATCCTTCGACTACGCCGTTTTTCTGTGCCATCGTTCATTACCCCTATGCGCATGGCGCCACTGCAAGGAAAAACCCCTGCAGCGCATTGAGCGCGTTCGCGTTAAGAGCGCGTTGGTTCAACAAACCCCGCAACCCCAATAAAACCCGGCGAAATGTCCGGGTCAGCCAGCCTTCAGGTACGCCCACGGGGCGCACCGCACCAGCACGTCACCTATTATACACCATATTGGCCTAGCGTTCTACCGTTTAACTTTGCGGTTGGCGCGGCAGAAATCGCCCATGAATTCCATGGCTCGTTGTGAGTTCTTGCCGTCGCCGTCCTGCTTGGCGTAGGCATCGACGAGTTCGAGCAATTCGGGAGCAGCCGGTTTCATGCCGTACTCGTGCGCTGTGTTGACGATGCCGGCATCGAGGCCGTATTCCTGCGCCTTGGCAACATAGGCACGGCAGACGCCAATACGTCTTCCGGGCAAGTCGCGAGCACAGTTGGAGACGCCCAGGGAGGTATGAACGCCTTTCATCTTGGGATCGGTCATAATACGTTTGATGGCCTGGAAGGCACGGTAGGTGTAGCCTGGGGTGTCCGGCATCATAGGCATATCGATAGCCAGAGGAAAGACGGTGGAATCGAAGAAGAGGTCGTCGGCCTTAAAGCCGTACTTGCCAGTAGCCTCGTCAAAGATTTTACGTGCCATGCCGTACAGGTCGTCAACGGCATAGGCACCGTCGGTACCGGACTGTTTGTCGTCGACGAGCAGACCGATGACCTTGAAGGGGTGGTCTTTTCGCCAAGGCAGAACCCGGTCGATGGTGTAGGTCTTGACGGAATTGAGCAGAGGGGCCGCGATGTCGGCCGGCGCACCGTCATACCAGGCGTCGAGACCTGCCCGGAGGACGTCATCGTCGCTGCTGTCGACACAAACGGGCACGCCACGGCCATACTGGCGGACCATGCGGACATAGAATCGCATGAGTTCCAAGGCGACTTTGGGGTCGTCCTCGCCAAAGGCATCGACGTTGACCGCGATGAAGTTGGCGTGCTGACGGGCCTGACTGTCAATGAGGCTGATGAGGTAGTCGCGGGCGCCGGAGGGTTTGTCCGCAGCGTCAGGGCCCAATTGGAGCAGTTCTTTCATGGCGGCGCCGGGTTTGGGTATGCTGGCGTGCAGTGTCTCACCAATCTGAATGAGCGGTCGCGGTTTCACGTGGTCCTTCCCAAACAAGTAGTTCAGAATCGAGGCGCTATGGGCCAGCGCCGGGTCGCGTTTGGCGTTCATTTGCCGCGCGAGTCGTTCCAGCCCGGCGGGGCCCTCGCTGGCGGCGGCCTCGTAAATCAGTTCGCCCACACAGCGGATCTCAGCGTTGTTGCCGCAGGTGCCGTCGGGGTTGGCGTCCCCGCAGGGGGGATTGTCCAGCCCTTTTTCGCACTTGCCATAGCTGCAAACGCCGAAGTTTTCGACCAGAAAGCAGTCCCCACACTCTTCGCAATCGAAGAGCATCTTCTTGACGGGCGCTTCGAACCCGGCAAAAAAGGCTTTGTAGAGGGGCCCCTGGCCCTGACGGAGCGAACGACTGGCCCCGAGGGTCTTCTTCAGGGTGCCATGAAGACCCTTTCCAGGCGCCAGGAAGGCGTTGTGAAAGAGGTCAAAGGAGCGTTTGTTCAGTTTTGGCTTGAGCCGGCAAGGCTGCCGCCGTCGCCCGTCACTGTTATACAAATAATACCCATCAAGGCCAAAGTCAAGGTTCTCTTTGTAATCGCGCCAATTTGGCCCGATGTCCTGGGCCTTTTTCACGACTTCCAGGAGCATATCGAAATCGAAGATGCCGCCAAGGTCGATGCCGGCGGCGCCGAGGTCACGGTACATAGCCATTTGTTGGGCAGCACGTTCGATGTGCTGTTCGGGCTTTTCGGAGCGGATCTTGTCGAAGAGAGCCTGGGTGACCACACAACCGGGCAGCTTGCCCTCGAACATGAGACGCGGAGCGGGAGTCATGGTGGTAAGCACGTAGACGTTGCCAAAAACGGGAGTTTTGAGGCCCTGCTCGCTCATGTAGCGGAAGAGCTCTTCACTTTTTCGGTAGTCCCAGCCGAGCTGAGTGATGAGCCATTGGGCACCGGCGCGGATCTTCTTGTCCATTTTGAAGTACTGCTGCATGAGGGACGCTTCGGTATACTTGAAGGGGGAGACGGCAGCAGAGGGGTAGAATTGGGGCACCTGGTCCAACTGGCCTGGTTTGGCCTTGTCGTAGGCTTGGGCGTTCATCTCCACGATCAGGTCAAGCAGGCCCACAGAGTCGATCTCGAAGACACCAGCACTGGTAGCAGGCTTGTCGCCGGTGAGGGCGAGAATGGATTCGATGCCCATGGCACGCAGGCCGATGAGGTAGGTCATGATGGCGTCAAGGTTGTGGTCCTTTGTGGTGACGTGAGGCACGACATCCAGGTCGGCCCAAAGATCACGTTTGTCGAGGATGGCATAGATGTCGGCGGGGCTCATGGAGGCGACCCCACTGGGGCTTTGCGGGATGGTCACACCGCTGACAACCACGTCGTCGGGCAGCTGGTCCTTCTTCTCGGCATACCCGTTGAGAAAGGCCTCAAAATTACTCAGTCGATGGCCCGGAAGGGGCACAAACTCGGCCAGCACAATGAATTTGTCGCCATTCTCAACCAACTGCTTAACGCGTTTTTTCGCCATGGTTTTCCTTCTTCGGATAGCAATACAGGTACAGGAATCAGCGGTACAAGGCCCTTTTTGGGCCAGGGGACGGGTCCCGTGGCTCTTAGGCAGACGGAGTTCTACACTTTATGGGCATGGTATGCTGGAGCGGGGGTAAATACTGTGATATGTATCACACTGTTGTTCGTGCAGCTCCTGTTTACCGGAAGGATGTCTGGAGCGTGCCGGCACTTTGCGAGCGAGTGACGCAGAGACCGGCCCGGGGGAGACCAGGCTGGAGTCCGGCAGGACACTTCGCGCAACAGCTTTTTTCAGAGACACTTACGGTTATACACCGCGATGGTGGGCCCTGGCGGTTTGGTGTTGCTTTTGAGCAATAGGGGCCGATACAATAAGAGGGACGGCGTTTAACTGCAAAACGGTTATAGGTAAGGGGTTCGGTCGTGTCGGACGTAAGGGGTCATTTGGGCGTACGTGGGCGTGGGCCGAGCAAGCTGGCGGTACTCGTGGCAGCAGTCTTGGCCGTCACGACGGTGCTGTCGGGCTTGCAGGGGCCAGCGCGAGTAGGGGCCGAGGAGGCGGCGGGAGAGGGTGAGGCGGCTCCCAAGCCGGCGGTGGCGGTCATTATCACCTGCCGCGACATGGTGGATGAGGGGATGCACGCGTCGATCAAACGACGAACAGCCGAGGCACTGGCAGCAGGGGCGACGTACATCATCTACGAGATCGAGACGTTCGGGGGACGGGTGGACAGTGGGATCTCGATTCACGATTACTTTCTTACGGAGGTGCGTTACCAGGCGCACACCGTGGCTTATCTGCCGGGCGAGGCGATCTCAGCCGGCGCGCTAATCAGCGTGGCATGTCAGGACATTGTCATGCGGAAGGGTTCGAAGATAGGCGATTGCGCGCCGATTCTCATGGGGGGAAAGCTCGAGGGGGTAGAGCGGGAGAAAATGGAGAGCCCGCTGCGCGAGTACTTCGAGGATGCCGCACAGACGAACGGGTATCCGGCGGCGCTGTGCGAGGCGATGGTGACGGCGGATAAAGAGGTATGGCGGGTCAAGCATGTCCAAACGGGCGAGTACGAGTATCTCTTGACGGAAGATCTGCCCAAGCAGGACCCCAACGCCATAGCGGAGAAGGAACTGATTGTCAAGA
>CAYNXW010000014.1:0-19967 GCA_964401265.1 uncultured Pirellulales bacterium
AGGGTGAACGGTGGCGCAGTGTATTGTGGGGTGAAGGTGTTTGGTCAGGGTCGGTGGTTGATGTGGAGTTATAGGACGTTTCAGGCGATGATGGCGCAGGCGGCGGCGTAGGCGACGTTGGCAGTGGCATGGCAGACGATGGGTCCCCAGACGGCGGTGGTTCTCAATCGCAGGTATCCGAAGAGGATGGCAGGCAGGGCGGTGACGGCGGCGATGGCTTGGCCGATGACGAGGATGTGGGCGGCGGCGAAGAGGATGGCGGCGATGAGGACGGCGGCGGCGGGCCAGAGCTTTTGCCACTTTTCGTTGAGGGCAGGGGTGAGGTTGAGCAGTGTTCCCAAGATGTAGCCGCGGAAGAAGATTTCTTCGGCGACGGCGACGTAGGCGAATTGGTAGAGTAGCCATGAGAGCCAATCGGTTGGCTGAAGGTTTATGGCCAATGGGGGTTGGTGGCCCAAGCATTTGAGCATGCCAACCAGGGAAAAGGCGGCAGAGGCGGCCAGGCAGAGTGCCCAAAGGTTGGGTCTGAGGTCTTTGGCGAGTGGGGAGGTGTTCAGGCCGATTTGGTGGGCGGTCAATCGCTGGCGGCGGCTGGCGAGGCATGTTGAAGCGGCGAGGACGGAGGGCATGACCACCCAGTCGAGATGGGTGGGTGTGCAGCGGGTAAGCAGGTTTATTGCTGTGGCAGCGGCGATAGTGATGCCGGTCACTGTGGCCAGTCGGCACCATATGATGGCGTGGTGCGGGGTGTGCGGTTGGATATTGGAGCAGTGCGTGGTTGTGGTCATATAACATTCTCGTTATCGGGCACGGCAAGCGTTGGTGGACGTTTTGCCCAGTTGTACTTGTTTATCTAAGTTAACAAATAAACAGATGGCGGGCAAATCGGAGGGTGGCTGAATCTTTTTTTGTTGATGACGGGTAAGCGTTATTGGACCGGTTGATTTTTGACGAGTGTTAATGGTGTAGGTGGGGGGAGGTGTAGGTGGGGTCTGGGCGGGCCGTTGGAGGAGTGGATTTGGGTGTTGTTGTGTATTTATCGGACGTGGGAAGCGATAGTGAGGGGGGTATATTTTTTTCGGGAGGAGCAGGTGGTGTCTTTTTTATGGGGCACTGAGGTGTTAAGATATAGGGTCGTGTGGGCTGGTCGTGGCGTTGGCCATTAGCGAGGAGGGATGGTTCGATGGTCACGGGTATGCTTCTACAGTGTCGGCGGGAGTACGGAAACCGAATGGTTCGGACGAGAAAGGCATGGGTTGACAAGAGTGAATACAGTAAGAGCAGATAACAAGATCAAAGTAGTCCATGTGGTTGGTGCTCGTCCCAATTTTGTCAAGATTGCGAACATTGTGCGTGCATGCAATGCTGCAGATCGGATCGAATCGGTTCTGGTTCATACGGGCCAGCACTACAGTGCAAATATGAGCGCCAGTTTTTTTGATGAGTTGGACATTCCTCATCCGGATATAAATCTGGAGGTTGGTTCGGGGTCGCACGCCCAGCAGACGGGTGAGATCATCAAGCGTTTTGAGTCGGTATTGTTGGAGCATGAGCCGACGTTGGTGCTGGTGGTGGGCGACGTGAACTCTACGGCGGCGGCGGCGTTGGTGGCGGTGAAGCTGGGTATCAAGGTGGCTCACGTGGAGGCGGGGTTGCGTAGTTTTGATCGTACCATGCCGGAGGAGATCAACCGTTTGGTGACGGATGCGATCAGCGATTTTCTTTTTATTACGGAGCCCAGTGCGCAGGTCAATCTGGAGCATGAAGGGGTGGACGCGTCAAAGATTCATTACGTTGGGAATGTTATGATTGACACGCTGGAGCGGCATCGTGAGAAGGCGTTGCGGTCGAGTATATTGGATGATCTTGGGCTTAATAATGGTCCTTACGGGGTGCTGACGCTGCATCGGCCGAGCAATGTCGATCACCATGAGACGTTCAGTGGTATTCTGGACGCGCTTGAGACGATTCAGCGTGATATGACTATTGTGCTTCCGGCGCATCCGCGTACGGTCAAGAATATAGAAGGTATTGGCCTGATGGATCGCATTCGGCAGATGGGCAAGTTGCGGCTGGTGGACCCGTTGGGTTACCTGGACTTTCTCAAGCTGATGGCCGAGGCGCGGCTTGTTTTGACTGATTCGGGTGGAATTCAGGAAGAGACGACGATTTTGGGGGTGCCTTGTCTGACGATTCGGGAGAATACGGAAAGGCCGATTACGATAACGGAGGGGACCAACCAGTTGGTGGGCTGTGAGCCGTCGCGGATACTGGAGGGTTACAGGCGTGCCTTGGCTGAGCCGGCGCAGCAGCGTCGTCCGAAGTTTTGGGACGGCCAGGCGGCTCAGCGTATCGTTGATGTGCTTCTTGAGGTGTTCTAGAGCCGCAGCGCTGCAAGGATGTTTGGTGATTTGCGGTTTGTTATGCTTTTTCTAATGTTGGCGCTTCAGGGGTTTGGGGGCTGTTGTGGTTTTTCAACCTCGGGGGATGCCGCGGGCTATTTCATAGCGGTCCTTTTGGTGCGTTGGAAACAGACTGTAGGTGTTCTGAATTGCTTTGCTGATTGTAAAAGTCTGTGAATGCGGCGTTTAGGTTTGCGGCGTCAAGAACTCATGGGCTAGGCGGGGTTAGCCGGCAGGGGGGTGTTCGTGGAAGAATGGTGGTCTTGTAAAGGGGGGAAGCCAATTCGTCCGATAAGACATGGAGAAGGTCGGTTGGCGGCTTTGCGGGTCCAGTGGGCGGTCCATTCGGTCGGCCCATATTGGTCAAGCAGGGGGAGGAATGAATAGAGGCGCAGATGCTGGAGGTTGCAGGGACGTGAAAGCTCCATTTTTCTGGACGATGTTGACGGTGCTGGTTGTTACGCGGGTAGGTGTTGGGGGTGATTATTATGTGAGCACGACGGGGGATGATTCTTACGACGGCAGGGCGGCCAGCTATGTGGGGGGTACTGAAGGGCCCAAGGCGACGATTCAGGCGGCTCTGGACGCGGCGGCCCCAGGCGATGTGATTACGGTTGGTGACGGCCGGTATACGGGGCCGGGCAACTGCGACCTGGACTACCAAGGCAAGGATCTCACGCTGCAGAGTGCGAACGGTGCGGCGGAGTGCATTATCGATTGTCAAGGTGATGAAACGTCACCTCATCGGGGTGTGGTGTTCCAGAGCGGTGAGACGGCGGCGGCAGTGCTCGATGGTTTCGGTATTACGAATGGTTACGCGTGGGGTGGGGGCATCTATTGTCTTGGCAGTGGGGCGACGATTCGTAATTGTGTTTTGTACGGGAACGGTGCGGCGAGCAAAGGGGGTGCTCTGGCCTGTGACAATGCGGATCCGGTAGTGGAGGGGTGCTGGTTCAGCGAGAATGTCGCGTCGGATGGCGGAGCGTTTTATGCTTACCGTAGTGGTGCTACCTTTTTCAATTGTGAGTTCAGCGGGAATGAGGCGAGCGGCGGTTACCCGAGTGGGCGGGGTGGGGCGTTTTGCATAGAGGAGTCGAGCAGTGTGGTTTTTGATGGTTGTGAGGTTTATGGTAACAAGGCTGTGAGCCTGGGGGGGGCGGTTTTTGCGGCAGACAGCACGGTGGTGTTGAGCAATACCGTGATTTCCGGCAATCTGGCGGAGAGTCATGGTGGAGGGGTATACGTTACCAACTCGCAAGCGGAGATGACGCATTGTACGTTTCATGGCAATTACGCCGAGGTTCATGGCGGGGCCCTGCGGTGCTACGGCGGAGCAGTAGTGGGGGTGACCAATTGTATTTTATGGGGAGACCGTGTGGGTTATGTTTCGGGTGGGGCAGAAATTGACTTGTCCGAACAATCGGTGCTGACGGTGTCTTCAAGCGATCTGGAGGGGGGGCGTGAAGGTGTTTTTGGCGAGATTGGGTGTACGTTGAATTATGAGACGGGCAACATTGAGGTGGCCCCTGGTTTTGTGAGCGGGGGGTATTGGGAGCCGGGAGGAGCGGCGCCGGAAACGTTAGAGGCATTATGGGTGGCTGGTGAGTACCGTCTTGGCAATGAGTCGCCGGCTATCGATCGGGGGGATACGTCGGCGGCGGAGGCGGCGGGGCTTGTTGAGGATCTGTCGGGGGAGGAGCGTGTGAAGAATGGGGTCGTGGACATGGGAGCGTATGAGGCTTCGGTCAGTGAGCGGGCGTTGACGGTGAGGCGTTTTACTGTGCGGGCGGGGCGGTGTCGGGCGGACCATGCGGATCGATTCATTATTGGCGGTGAGTTTGACGCAAGCAGCAGTGACTTTGCGGCGGGTGAGCGGGTATATATTCGGGTGGGGCCTTATGACGAGACTATCAGCTTGAGCGATGAGCAGGTGTCAGTAAACTCTCGGCGACCTCTTTATACGTACCGTCGTCGGCTAGTGCGGGGTGAGGCGGGCGCTATCGGGAGCATGCGGTTCGATCTGGACCGGGGACAGTTTCTTTTGAGCGGGTCTAATTTGGATTTGACGGGTCTTGTGGCGCCGGTTCAGGTAGTCATCGTGGTTGGGGACTATCGAGGCGGAGCGGTGGTCAGTGGCGGGGTTGTCAATAAGGGTAAAGCGGTACCGCGGCAGTTTCTTGTGGGTTACGCGGACTCGCTGAGTCTTGACCGGCATCGTTTTTCGGTCAATGAGAGTCGCGTCAACGCGGACCAACTGTTGCTAATGGGTACGATCAGCGTTAAGGAGAGCCTTTACGCACTTAACCAGCAGCGCATCAATATTGCGTGGGGTGACTTTGCGACGTATATCCCGGCAGGTTCGTTGATTCGGATGGGCGATGGTCAACGTTACGTTTACCGGAAAGGGGCTCAGGCCACTACGCCGGTTCAGTTTGCCCAGTTTGATTTCGAGCGGTGTCAGTATCGTATTCTGATTCGTAACGCGGACATAGGCGTGCAAGGGGCGGGGTTGACGTTTGGTTTGCGTCTGCTGGGCTTTGACGAGTCGGTTGTGGTGGCTGATCCTTGAGCGGGGTTGACGCCGGGGGATTATGTGGGTGATGAGTCGCGTGTGGAGGCGAGGGGGCGAGGCGTGCGGTGTGTGGAGGGGGGGTATGTCGTGGGAGTGGTGTGTGGGGTTATAGGACGCGGTGGTGGGGGCGGCGGCGACTATTGTTGACGGGGGGGGCGGATGATCAAAGCAGGTTGGTTTGTTCTGGTTGCATGTGGTTGTAGGGAATTGAGGGGTTTTGCGGGGCGGAAAAGGCAGGGGAACTGGGCGATTGTGCCGGGGGTGGTTTGCCGAGTGGGCGAGTGTTTCTCATAATCAATGAGATGGACTGCAGCTGGGGGGGAGATAGTCTGGAGCGGCAGTTGCGGAGGGGTTTGAGTTTGGATCTGGGTTTGCCGTCATGACGCGCAGCAGTACTGGCAAGCGGGTTGGGTTGAAAAAGAAGTGAATTAGCAGGGGTGCAGGGCCGATAGAACCATCGAGGCGTGCGTTGTCGGAGCGTAGAGAGGCTCTGGGCAGGCAGCGGCTCAGGTTATTGGATAGAGTATTTATCGGGCGTAGCACATGGATGCATGGGCTGTCGGCAGTGCCAAATGCCGGCGGATCCCGGACGCTTCGGGAAGAGTGCTTTGGCACTGAGGTTGGTCCCATGCGATCCATGAGAAAGAGGCTTCACCGTGCACACAATTCTCGCCGCCGTAGCGTGGCCCTGTCGCTGGAGCGACTCGATAGTCGAATGTTATTGAGTGTTGCGACGGACTGGACAGGGCCTGGTGAGTCGGTCTTGTTCGATGATGGCGGCTGTGCTGATCCGGTTTTTCTCGACGGGGGAGGATATTCCGAGCCTGATCTATTCTTTGCGGACCCCCTTTTGTTAGACAGCAGTTCTGTTTACGACATGATTGCGGGCGAGCCAGTGTCTGAGCCGGAGGCGGGGCCGTCGGATTCGGCGGAATCGTATGTGTCGCCGTTATCAGCGAGTGGTTCGTATACGCTGTTTCTGGATTTTGACGGTGCGACGGTTTATAGTCGCACGGGGGACTTCTGGCTGGGCAGTACGTCGGTGACGGTGCCTGCGTACAGTTTAGGGAGTTTTGGCTGGGCCGGTCGGGAACAAGAGTCCATTGCGTATATCACGGATTTTGTGGTAGAGGATTATGCTGCTTACAACGTGAATGTGACCACGACGGAGCCGACGAGCGGCGAATACACAACCATTTATGTGGGGGGGGGCAATTCGTGGTTTCAGCCGCACACCGGGGTTATCGGGGTGGCTACTTACGATATAGGCAACCGGGATGCGAGCAACTACGGTTTTGCGTTTACGGATGAGCTGAGTATTTACCAGAGTTATTGCGGAGGGAGTCTGCAGAACTTCAGTGAGTATGTAGCGAATTTGATTACGCATGAAGCTGGTCATACGTTTGGAGCGAACCATGTCGATGACCCCACGGCGACGATGAACCCCTATCTGGCTTTGCATCCGCGGCGGACGATGTTCGGGGCGGGGCCTATACCCAATAGCTCGCAGTCACAGGACACGCAGTCGCAGTTGGGTGGGAATCTGGGGTATGGGCATGGGCCGGACGATTATGGCGATGACGGGGACTCAGCAAGTACGGTAAGTGAGAGCACGGTCGTTAGCGGTCTGCTGGAACGGCGTGATGATGTGGACGCCTTTCAGTTTACCGCAGCGGTATCGGGCCGAGCGACACTGGACATTGATACTGAATACTGTGGTAATCTGGATTCGCTGCTGAGTGTAGTGCGTCAGAGCGATGGGGCCTTGGTAGGTCAGAATGACGACTTCAATGGCGATCGCGATTCGGCCTTGACGGTGCAGGTGGCAGAGGGTGAGACGTATACGGTTTTGGTGGCCAGTTCGGACGGCTTGTCTTCGGGTTCGTATAGCCTGACGATGGATTTACCAGAGGTTAATCCAACGCCAGAGATGGTGATAGTGGACAGTGTTGGCTCGGGGGGGGATTACACGGTGAGTTTTGGCGGCCTGGACCTGGGAGACGTGGCCAGTGGTGAGCTGTTTATTACGAACGAGGGTTCGGCCGATCTGGTCATTTCGCAGTTGGAAGTGGCGGGGGACGACGAGTTTGAGCTCGATGTGACCAGTGCGGCGCATACTTCGGTGGATGATATTCGGATAGCGCCTGGTGATACTTTTGTGGTTACGTGTACTTATCGACCGGAGGATGTGGCGGACTATTCCGGGCAGATCGTGATTGCAGGCAACGATCCTGAGCACGGGATGGCCGTGGTGGCTCTTTCAGGTACGGTACGCCAGCCCCAGCCAGATGTGGTCGTGTCGCCGAGTCTCGATTTTGGGGCGGTGTTGCGTGGGCAGACGAAGTCTGAAGCGTTTACGATAAGCAACGAGGGGGTAACGGATCTTTTGATTAGCGAGGTGACGGCGGGAGAGGCTTTTACGTTGACGGGGTATGCGGAGGGGGAGACAGTGACGTTGTCTGCGGGGGAGAGGTTGACGTTGACGGTTGCTGTGACGCCTTTGCATCGTGGGGAGTTGGACGGGCAGATTGTTATCGTATGCAACGACCCTGACCAGCCGACGACAGTGGTCGATGTGGATGGGCAGGTGCTTGGTGGTGTTCTGGGGGTACAGGAGAGTTCTGGGGTCTATAATGATGACAGGGTGGACTTTGGTTCGGTGTATCTGGGGGAGACCTCGAGCGAGTTGATACGCTTGGTGAATGAGGGAGACGGCCCGCTGTTGATCAGTGGTATTACGGTGTCGGGTCCGTTTGTTCTGGATATGTATACCGACGTTCATGACGGGGCTGACGATGTGATTTTGTCGCCGGGTGGGTGGCTTGATGTGAATGTCAGTATGACGTCGGAGGAGTTGGGGGCGGTGACGGGGTCAGTGATTGTCAGCAGTGACGATTTTGAAGCTGGGGCGTTGGAGGTGAGGTTGGCGGGGACGGGGGTGTCGGCGATGCTGGAGCTGACGGAGTCAGACGGTGTGGCGGATGGGCAGAAGGAGTTTGGTGCGGCGCAGCGAGACATGTTTTCGCGTCAGGAGGTCTGGGAGATACGCAATCATGGTAACGTGCCGGTGACGGTTACCTTTGCGTTGGCGGACGGGACGGATTTTCGCCTGCCCGGTCTCAAGAGCATAACGCTGGCTCCCGACCAGGAATACACGCTGGATATATTGACAAACCCGACAGTGGCCCGACGTGTTACGGATGTGCTGACAGTGAGGGCCGACGATCCGCAGTCGACAACATATACGCTAGGGCTGGCTGCTGATGGCTATGCTCTGGTTGCCAACCACGAGAGTTACACGTTCACGGACCACTCGGGCGACGTTGTGACGGTGTCGATGAGCGGTCAGGGGCGGGCCAAGGTGGTTTTGGGCGGGGCCGGACAGACAGACATCGAGTCGATTGAGCTAGTGGCGGGTACGGTGCGGGACCGGCTTACGATCGGTGTTCGAGGAGGGGGGGAGACGACGCTAGGGGAGCTAACGGGCGCAGCGAATCTGGGAATGATATCGGCGCGGAAGGTTGATGTGACGGGAGGGGGGATTGACATTGACGGCGTGGTTGGCCGAATTGATATGGGAGACCTGGGCAGCGGCTCGCGTCTGAGCTTTACGGCGGGCCAGCGGGGGATGGTGAGGTTAGGCAGTATTGGGGCCGATGCGGCCATTGATGTTTCGGGTCAGTTAAAGGTATTGATGGCGGAAGACTTCGGTGCGGCGCGAATGGAGGTCGACGCGATTGATCGTGTGTTGATCAATGACGACCTGGCGGGGACGATTTCACTGGGGCAGGGGGTTCTGAGGTGTCTGACAGTCAAGCGTGGCGACTTTACGGGGGCGTTGGGGACGGCTGGTTCGGTGGACAAAGTGGTGGTTGGTCGAGGCGATTTGGGAGGGACAGTCAACGCGGGCGGTGCGATCGACACAATCATGGTGGGTCGGGGCGCGTTGAGCGGGTCTGTGCGGACGAGTGAAGCGATCAATCGCGTTGTGGCGTATGAAGTGTGTGGTGCTGAAATTACTGCATTGAAGCAGATTAACCAGATCAACGTCAAAGGCGATATGACGGCAGCTTTGGTGGCGGTGGGGTATGGCGAGAACCTGGACAGTCGGGCCGCTGCCGCCGTGGCGCAGGTTGATGCACACCTGGGCATGTTGCGGGTGGGCGGCTACTACGCCGATAGCACCGTGGCGGTGGGTCTGGCGCCTGGTGAGGGGGGCAGTTTTCTTAACGGCACCCATAGTGCGGCCAGCGGGGCGATTGACAAGATTCTGCTGCGGTACGTAGACAGCAGTGAAGCGGAAGACCACTTTGGTCTGGTTGCCCAAGACGATATCGGACGGTTGCGAGTCGAGCAGGTCGCATTGAACAGCGACGATTTGCATCAGGGCGACTATCGGCAGGACTATTTTGTGGTGACGGTTCTGGACAAGTAGCGTGTAATGTGGCGGGGTCGTTTGACTGGGTGCCGGGTGTATTTTATAGTTGAGTGCCAGTCTGAATCGCGTCAGCAAGTCGTTGTTTGTGCGTAAGCGGGGGCAAAGTGACGGCGCTGAGGATGCAGGGTTCGGCTGCGGCGCAGTGCTGCGCATCTGAAAGCGCAAGGCTGTCGTGGTTGACAACTAACACGAAGGACAGGGGGTATGAGGCCGATACAGGGCGGGGGCCAACCGGAGGAAACGATGGCCAAGCGAAAAAAGAAACAGCGGAGCAGCGGTAAGTTCAAGCAGGCGTTGTGGCAGGTGTTACGCCAAGGGATTCGGGCGGCGTTGCAAGTATCTATGTTTCGTGTGTTCGATCCACACAGTTATCGGCGTCATCCCCAGATGGCTCTGGCTGATTCTGGCAAGGGCGTGCAGAAACAAGGGCTGCGGGTATTGCTAGGTCAATTGGTCGATGCGGTGATTCCGCGGCTGATTGTTCTGCCGGTACTTTTCCTGTTGTTTGTCGGTGTGATTTTTTACAGCACGCTTTGTCCGGCGCGGGTTCCCCTTCAGACGTTTCCGGAGGCGTTGCGTCTTTACTACGAGAAGGTGCAGTTTTTCAGCGAGGATGGCACGGAGCTTCATGCCTGGTTTATACCTTCGCTCAGTGCCGACGACGTGGTGGAAGACGGGGACCAAGCCTTGAAGCGTCAAAAACCGGGTGTGGTGCTGTGTCATGGACTTGGCGCGAGTCGAGACCAGTTGCTTGCCTTGGCTGGTTATCTCAACGCGAATGATTTTGAGGTGTTGTTGTTTGACTTTCGGGCCTGTGGTCTGTCGGGTGGGGAGACGCGTAGCCTGGGGCTTCGAGAGCGTAATGACGTTTTGGCAGCGGTGCATTACCTTGCGGATCGCTCCAGTGTGGACAAGAGCCGTATCGCGGTAGTGGGGCAGGATATTGGTGGTGCGGCGGCCCTTGGTGCGGCGGCGCGTGACCATAGTATCGACGCGGTGGTGGTGGGTGATATTGACGCGGATTTACACACGGCGATTGACCGTAGACTGGCGGGGCTGGGCGTACTGCGGGAGGTATCGGTAAGTGCCTACCTGGCGGCTTATAAGGGATACTTTCACACGTCTGACCGGCAGGTCAGCAGCGCGCAAATGGCTGAATCGCTGGACCAGCAGCAGGGTTTACTGGTTCTGACGCGCAAGGGGGTAGCCGACCTGGCTGAGTCGGCAAAACTGGTGGCCAAGTACTCTCATGCGAGGACGGTTTCGGCGGAATTGCCGAGTTCTAAGCACCCGTCGCTGACGGATCCGCAGGCAGGGGCGATCATTGTGGATTTTCTGGAGAATTGCTGGAATGTGCCGGCGGAGCCAGTGTGTGGAAAGGATGAGTCTGCGTCGACGGAGCAGCGTATGTCTGAGGATCATTAGAATGGGGTGGACTTAAGTTGCCGAGCGCATGATGAGCTGCGAGTAGTTGAAGCTGATCGGGCGTGGCGTGCCCAAGAAGGGTCAGGCGAATGCTTCGGCGTATTCCTGGGAGACATTGGCGGTTTCTGGGCTTTGCACATTGATGGGGGTGTTTTCGGGGGCGACCGTGCTGACGTAATCGGGGACGTCAGGATGTGGTTGATGCTCCAACGGCTGGTGCAACTGCAAGACTACTCGGCAAAATCCTGGCTTGTCGGGCTGTACTCTGCTTACCTCGCTGTAGTGGTGGTAGGTATCCATGTCCAAGGCTTCGTCGACCAGGCAAGGGTAGCCAAAACGTGTTACCAGGTGCGTGCCGGGGGCGGGGCATTGGTCTTGCGGCACGGAGAAGCTCACCGCGCTTTTGGATAGGTCGAAGACCGTTCCCCGATTAAGCTCACGGCAGTTATCGTAACGGAACCAAAGGGGCCAACTGTAGTGGACACGGGGTTCGCGGCGGCGTTCGTTTTGGGCATGCATGGGTCATTTATCTCCTTTGTTTTTAAGGCGGCGGTACCTTGGGTTTGCGCTATGGCGCCAAGTGTTTGTTGGCCTGATAGGTGACATGTCGTCAAAACGCGCAGACGGATTAACCAGAA
The DNA here is from genome assembly GCA_964401265.1 of uncultured Pirellulales bacterium. GTDB lineage: Bacteria > Planctomycetota > Phycisphaerae > Sedimentisphaerales > SM23-30 > CAYNXW01. Next base: position 11,476 of record CAYNXW010000014.1, read on the forward strand.
AAATCGTTCTTATCCGACAAGGGGTGTGGAGTGTGCCTTGGCGCTGTTTCATTAAGAGGGGTTAATGGGGGCAGGTCCGAAAATGCGGGTGAAGGGTTGGCGTTTGCGCGAGGTAGAGTTTTCCTCGTCGGGTGCAACACCTTGCGTAAGGCGGGGCTAGTCCCTGGAGAGGGTGGTTGGGTCGGCACGGGAGACTTGGCAAGTTGTGTGGGCTTGGCGTCTGAGGTAGGGGGCTACTCGATCAGCGAGCGGACAATTTCGAGTTCTTCCTCGATTCTGTCACTTACGTCATTGAGCTGCTCGTTTGTCAGGCCAATTTCGTCGAGAAAAGCAGGGTTTACTTCCTCGGAGTCGACATGGAGGCCCAGGCCGAGGTTTTTCTGTACGCAGAGTACATCGGCCACATGGGTGACCACTGCGAGGAGACGATTTTCGCGGGCCAAATTGGTTGGAGTGTGGTGGTAGCCAGCTACGTATTGGAACGAGCGTGGGAACTTCCACAATGCCGCCAGGGCCATTCCGATCTGGGGGTGGGTGGCACCGACCACCTGTGCTTCTGCATGGGCAAAGGAGGGGCCTGGTTTGGCTTGGGCGACCAGTTCGGGGATTGCGGAACCGCGTGACTGCATGACCGCGACGAGGCCGATATCGTGGATGAGGCCGCAGAGAAAGGACTCGTCGGGCAGTTCCAGTCCGATAGCGCTGGTGATGAGTTTGTTGGCGGCGCCGACGGCAACGCAGTGTGTCCAGAGGTCTTTGCCGGTGAGTTCATCGCAGCGTGGTGGCTGTTTGAACATTTTGGACAGGCTTGCGGCGATGGCGATGTTCTTGACGGCGTTGAGGCCGAGCAACATGATAGCGCGGTCGATGGAGCCGATCTGGCCTGGGAGTCCGTAGAAAGCTGAGTTGACCACCCGGAGCACCCGTGCCGACAAGGCGGGGTCGTTGCGGACAATTTTGTGCAGGTCGTGTGCGGTGCTGCGGGGATCCTGGACCACCTGGACGATACGCAATGTAATTTCCGGCAGCGTAGCGATTTCGATTGTTTCGTTGGCGATATCCGTTGCGACGGTTGTACTGTCTTTCACGGCTTCTCCCTCGTCTTTGGTAAGATCGTGTTGGGTCGGTTCGGCCGGGCCCGCAGCGCCTGTGCGCTGGCCCTGAGGCGTCTGACCGTTGCCACGGAAATCATCGGCATTTGTGTGGTTGGTCTCAAACAGCAGCAGGAAATGGCATGGACGCATTGTCGGGTCGGCAGGGTGGTTGTCGAGGTTTTTGGAGCGTGGTTGGCCTTGCAGGGGTTAGGCGCAGTGTGCCCAGGGGCCAGTATGGCGTCGTCAATCAGGTAGAGCCGGTCTGATAACTATCGTTCTGGCCGGCATGAGCGGAGGTCAGGGTGTGCTTTTGCCGGAGGCCTGCCCGTTGGTCCACTTGGGGATATCGAACTTGGCCAGGTCGTCCAGTATTTCGTCGGCCGATGAGACATCCTGGGGCGGTCGGCCGGGTCGCTGCAGGGCGACACAGGCCATTCCTGCCCGTTTGGCGGCTTCAATGCCCGCGGTGGAGTCTTCAAAGACGAGGCAGTGATGGGGGGCAAGGTTCAATTTTTTGGCGGCCAGGCGGAAGCAGGTGGGGTCGGGTTTTCCCGGGTTGTAGTCTTCGTTGGACATTGTAAAGGCGAGTGATTGGCCAATTGCCATGCGTTGGAGGCCTTCTTCGAGCTCGCTGCGAGGCGCGCCGGTGACGATGGCAACCGGATAGTCGCGAGCCAAGCGGTGCAAGAGGTCGACCGAAGTGTGAATGAGGATGTCACGAGAGCCACAGAGACTGTTGAAGACCTCGTGCATGTCCTTCTCCATTTGCTTGATGTCCGGGTAGAGTCCCTCGAAGCGTTCGTTGACGCCGGCGTGGACGGCGGCCCAAGCCTTGCCGTAGACGATGTCCAATGCCTGGTCGTAGGCAATGTTGTATCCTCTGCTCTTGAGCAACTGCTGTAGCGAATCCACCCATACCACTTCCGAGTCGATCAATGTGCCGTCAAGGTCGAATACGAAGGCTTTAATCATTTATGGTTCTCATCAAGACAACTAAGTAGTTTTGAATACACCCGATTGTTTTGGCCGTCAGCGTTCATGGCGTTGTCATGGTTGGCCACCGCACGGGCGGACGCAGTCTATCTCGTGTGGGCAAGGGCACCGGCGAGGTCACTGCAGGGATGACCGCGTTGGGATTGCAGTAGGTAACCTGGTGCCTCCCAAAGCTGTATGCATCTGCCACTGTACGTATGGTATTTATCGGGGCGAGATTTGTAAAGGTCAAAGGTGGTCTGGCTGAGTCGGGCGGACTAGAATTGTCTGGGCGGCCCTGTGAGGTTCGGTCAGGTTCTTGGAGTTGCCCCTCAGGGAGCCCGGAGTTGGTCGCTTGCTGGTTTTTTAACGGTAAAGGTGTGCTGTAGAAGTTAATGATTTTGGCTGTGTGCCTTGGGCTTCTTCTGTTAACGGTCTGTACTGCAGATGGTGTCGTTCGCTCGGTAGGAGGTGCTATGATTCAGGCTGAACGAGTGCAAGCACTTAACGAGAGGGGCGTTACGCCGGGTGATTATGTACTCTACTGGATGCAGGCGTCGCAGCGGGCGCAGTGCAACCACGCGTTGGAATTTGCGATCGAGCAGGCCAATGAGCTGCACCGGCCTCTGGTGGTGTGTTTCGGTTTGACGGACGATTACCCCAACGCCAACCTGAGGCACTATCATTTCATGCTGGAGGGGCTGGCCGAGTTGGCCGGCGAGTTGGCTGATCGGGGCGTGCCACTGGTGGTTAGACATGGCTCGCCGCCCGAGGCGGCGCTGGCGTTGAGCGAGGCGGCGCGGCTGGTGGTTACGGATTGCGGCTATATGCCCTGGCAGAAGAAATGGCGAGCGAGCCTGGCGCGACGTCTCACGTGCCCCTTGATACAGGTGGAGACTGACGTGGTGGTGCCTGTGGAAGTGGTGTCGGGCAAGCAGGAATACGCCGCGGCCACGCTTCGGCCGAAGCTTCACAGGCAACTGGAGCAGTATCTGACGCCGCTGACACCGCGGCAAGTCAAACACAAGACGAGCGGCCGCTGTTTTGATAGTCTGGATGTTCGCAGTCCCGAACAAGTCGTTCAGCGTCTCAATCTCGATTCGTCGGTGTTGCCCTCGCCACACTATCATGGCGGCTACAGTGAGGCACAACGCCATTTGCGTGCGTTTATCAAGGGGCATTTGTCGCACTACGATCAGAAGCGTAACGACCCCAATGCCGGTGTGTTGTCGAACATGAGTCCCTATCTGCATTTTGGCCAGATATCGCCTTTGGATATCGCGCTGCAGGTACGTCGGGCCGGCGGAGATGGGGCGGAGGTCTACCTGGAAGAGTTGATCGTGCGGCGTGAGCTGGCGATGAATTTTGTTCATTACGGCGAGTTTTTCGGCAAGCTGCGTGGTGTTCCTTCCTGGGCACGTGCGGCATTGTGTGAGCATCAGAGCGATGCGCGGCCGCGGGTGTATAATCGTCGTGAGCTTGAAGGAGGTCGAACGTATGATGCGTACTGGAATGCGGCGCAGATGCAGATGGTTCTTACGGGCAAGATGCACGGGTATATGCGTATGTACTGGGGCAAGAAGATTCTTGAGTGGTCGCGCACCGCGGAGCACGCTTTTCGAACGGCGCTGGCGTTGAACGACAAGTATGAACTGGATGGTCGTGATCCGAATGGGTATACGGGTGTGGCGTGGTGCTTTGGGTTGCATGATCGGCCTTGGGGGCGGCGTCCGGTTTTTGGCACGGTGCGTTACATGAACGACGCCGGGCTCAAGCGTAAGTTCAATGCGGATGCTTACGTCGCGAGCATTGAGGAGCTTGCGGGTCGCAGTCTGGGCTGACGGTTGGCACGCGTGGGCTTAGCCAGATATGGTTTGGTTTTTCCAGACGAGTGCTCCCGTGGGGCAGCGTTCGACGCACGTTTTCGCCGCCTGGGTCAAGGCGTCAGCGAGTGACTCGTCAAACGGCGGGGCGACGCGGACGTCAAAGCCTCGACCGATGAAAGAGAGCCCCAGTGGTTCAGCTGCTTCTCTGGCCAGTGTAAGGCATATGCCGCATTTGATACACTTGCCCGGTTCGAAGATGAGGTCGGCGTGTTGGGTTAACTGCGTGAAGAGCGGGCGCTCGCTGCCATAGCGGTTGACGGTTGCCTGGTAAGCCTGAGCCTGTTCACGGAGTTGGCAGCGGTCGGCCTTTCGGCAATCGCAGTGCAGACACCGCTCGGCTTCGGTACGTGCCTGTTCGTGGCGTAGTCCGTCGTCTGCCACTTGGCCGTTTTCGACACGCGCCGCCGCATTGGCAAGTGCTGTGAACACATCAATCTCGCCTTGTTGCAGCTTGCCCATGCGGGAGTTGAAGGGTGGCGTTTCACCGGTGAGCGGCTTGTGGGTAAGGTACTGATCGATAGCCGTTGCGGCCTGTCGACCGTCGGCGCAAGCGCGAACAGCCAGTCGGGTGGGGCGGACCGCGCTGCCTGCCGCGAACACGTCGGGTAGTTCGGTCTGGAACGTGCGACGCTGTGCCTGAACACCTCGGTCGCTTGCGGTCAGGCCCAGGCCGCCCGCATCAGCCGGCTCCACCTGTCCGATGGCGATCAACACCGCGTCGAACTCGCTGCGCAGCGTTGCCAGTGAAATGTCGTGGCCCAATGTGCACTGCGGCTTGAACTGCACGGCCAGGTTGGTAATCGTAGCGATCTCGGCGTCGAGCACCTCGCGAGGGAGCTGTTCCTCATCGACGCTGTATCGCACCATGCCACCGGGCTGGTCGTGGTCGTCGAAGAGCGTGCATGCATGCCCCCGCCGGGCGAGATAGTATGCCGCCGACAGGCCGGCCGGGCCCGCTCCGACAATCGCCACTCGCTTGCCGTTTGTTCCTTCGGATACGGGTTGGTAAGGCTGCTGGGTTGCCAGGTCGACATCGGCCACGTAGCGTTTGAGCAGGCATATTGCGACGGCGTTGTCCTTGGTTCTACGTCGGCAGGCCTTCTCGCAGGGTGCCGGGCAGATGCGCCCCAGCACGGCGGGCAGCGCAATGTCTTGTTTGACGGTTGCAATCGCCTCGTTCAACTGCCCGGCTGCGATTTGTCGGAGCATCAAGGGGATGTTCATTTGCGCGGGGCAAGCCAAGTGACAAGGCCCGAGGCAATCGCCCACGTGTTCGCTCAGCAGCAACTCCAGTGCGGCCCTTCGAGCAGCGTGGACCTCGGGTGTTTCACTTTCGACGACCATGCCGGGTTCGGCCTTGGTGCCGCACGCCGGCAGCAGGGGCGAGTGGCCTTGCACCTTCACGACGCACACCATGCACGATGTGCTTGCGGGCCGACCCGGCAGAAAACACATCGTCGGAATTTCGATGCCCGCTTGCCGCGCTGCCTCCAGCAGGGTTGCCCCGGGCGGTACCTCCACCGCCTGGGCGTCGATCGTCAACGCAATTGTGTTATCGCTGCTTATTTCACTCATGTCGCTTTAGCGCACCTCAATCGCTTCGGCTGGGCAGATAGCTTTGCAGTTGCCGCAGCGTGTGCATTTTTCCTGGTCGATGTCGTGTTGTTCGTAGGGTTTGGCTTCAATGGCTCCCACCGGGCACTGCTGGGCGCAGAGGGTGCAGCCGATACATTGTTCGTTAATCGTGTAGTGAATCAGGCCCACGCAACGTCCGGCGGGACAGAGGCCGGCCAGGTGGGCCTCGTATTCATTGCGAAAATAGTGCAGTGTCGACAGCACCGGGTTGGGGGCGGTTCGGCCGAGTCCGCAGAGGCTGCCCTGTTGGACCTGGTGGGCCAGTGTTTCGAGTGTGTCGAGGTCTCCTTTTCGTCCTTGGCCGGTGCAGAGTCGTTCCAGGATGTCCAGCATCCGCCTTGTGCCGACGCGACAGAAGGTGCATTTGCCGCACGACTGATTCTGGGTGAATTCCAGGAAGTAGCGTGCCATATCCACCATGCAGTCCGACTCGTCGAGCACGACCAGTCCGCCAGAGCCCATGATGGCGCCGGCCGAGGTGAGAGCTTCGTAGTCTACCGGTGTATCGGCCAGTCTTGCCGGGACGCAGCCGCCGGAAGGGCCTCCCACCTGTACGGCCTTGAACCGTCCGGAGCCTGCTATGCCGCCGCCAATTTCCTCGACAATTTCCCGCAGCGTAATGCCCATCGGCACTTCGATGAGTCCGCCCCGCGCGACGCGGCCGGCGAGTGCGAACACCTTGGTGCCCTTACTCTGGGCGGTTCCCAGCGAGGCAAAGGCGTCGGGGCCTTGTGCGAGCACCCAGGGCACGCAGGCATAGGTTTCCACGTTGTTGACCAGCGTGGGCTTGCGCCATAGTCCTTGCTGGGCTGGGTAAGGCGGCCGGAGGCGGGGCATGCCTCGTTTGCCCTCGATGGAGGCGATCAAAGCGGATTCCTCGCCGCAGACAAACGCGCCGGCGCCCTGCATGATCTTCAGTTGCAGACACAACGACGAGCCGAGTATGTTCTCGCCCAGCAAGCCTGCCTGTTCGCAGTGCTTGAGGGCCTCACGCACTCGATGTACTGCCAGGGGGTATTCGGCCCGAATATAAAGGTACCCCTGCGTCGCGCCTACCGCGTGCGCCGCAATGGCCATGCCCTCGATGACCCTGTAGGGGTAGGATTCGAGCAACATGCGGTCCATAAAGGCGCCCGGGTCGCCCTCGTCGCCGTTGCAGACGATGTAAGGGGTCTGGCCGGCCTGTCGCACGTGTTGCCACTTGAGGCCTGTTAGATATCCTGCACCGCCGCGCCCCCGCAGTCCGCTCTGGCGAACCTGCTCGATGACCTGGTCCGGGCTTAGTTGTTCGATGCAGCGCCGCAGCGATTCGAAGCCGCCGCGCCGGCGATACTCGTCGAGGTCGGTCGGGTCCATCTGTCCGCAGTGCTCGGTGGCAATGTGCTTTTGTTTCTGCAGGAAGTCCGCTACGGGCTTGTCGCGGACGTCGATGCTGTAACGTGTTATCGGACTGGCGTTTGCGTCGGTCAACCAGCGGTCGAGGGTGCTCGAGACCGTCGCTCGGACCTGATGGGCCAGGCCCGGACGAAAATGTCGGAGCAAAATGGCCTTGGCGTCATCTGGCTCGACCAGTGCATAGAAGTGTGATTGGCCCTGATCTGTTACGATTTCCAGCAGTGGTGTCTGGTGGCACATGCCCACACATCCGACGCGTTTGACGCGCACGGGCAGCGCCAACTCCGCCAGTGCGTCGGTAAGCGCCTGGTGCAATTTGCCACTGCCTCGGGAGACACAGCAGGAGCCGAGCCCGATGCGGATCTCAGCGGGGCCCTCGGCAACCGTCTGCGTCGTGGTCCGTTTGCTCTTGCCTCGGTGCTGCTGTAAGGCCAGGAAGTCTCGCAGCATGTCGGGCACCTTGTCTTGCGTCAGGTGTCCGTACGTTACGTCGTCGATCTGCACTGCCGGGGCCAGGGTACAACAGCCCAGGCACGCCACCTTTTGTATCGTGAACAACTTGGCGTCGTCGGTATCCTGGTCGTCGGCGAGGTCCAGGTGCCGCCGTATGGCGTTGTGCACGTTCTGGGCTCCTTTGACGTGACAGGCTGTGCCGTGACAGACGCTGATCATGTGTCGTCCGACGGGCTGATGGCGAAACTGGGTGTAAAACGTTGACACCCCGGCCACATCGGCAGGTTTTGATTCTGTCAGCTCGCATACCCGCTGCAAGGCCGCCTTGGGCAGATAGCCGTAGGCCTGCTGCACCTGTTGCAGGATTGGAATCAATGCCTCGCGTGCTTGCCCCGTCTGCGCAACGATCTCGTCCACCCGAGCCAGGTTGATGTCTGCGTTTGTCTCACAAGGGCACGGCAAGGCTAGTTTTCTCCGATGCAATAAAGGTTCTTTTCGCCGCGGATATAGATTCGTCCGGTCAGGAATGCCGGCGAGCAGGACGTTTTCTCGCCCAGTTGAGCGCGGCCGATTTCTTTGAAGGTATCACCCGGTTGCAGGATGATCATGGTTCCCTCCAGACTGGGCACATACAGGCGGCCGTCCGCCAATGTCGGCGAGCCGTGGAACTCGGTTTCGAAATCATGTTTCCACAGTGGCTCACCGGTTGCCGCTTCGTAGCAGCTGAGCGTGCCTTCGGTGGTGAGCAGGTACACCCGCCGGCCGTCGCTGACTGGTGAGCAGATGTCGGGCATGTTTTCGTCGACGGTGTATGCCACGTGGCTTTCGGTTACGTCACCGGCGCCGTTGGGGTCGATGGCGATCATGCGGTCGTAAGGCTGGACCGCCAGCAGCAGGCCCGCCGCGACGATGGGGGAGGGCGCCACGTCGTAGCCCATGCAGTTTGCCCGCCATAACTCCGTACCGTCATCAGGGTTGTAGGCAATGACCCATGGCGTCGATACGGTGACCAACTGCTTGCCTTTGCCCGTCTCGACTACCGTGGGCGAGGTCCAGG
>CAYNXW010000015.1:0-17899 GCA_964401265.1 uncultured Pirellulales bacterium
GCGAATGAAGGCGGCGCTTTTGCCGCTGTAGCGTAGTTCGTAGAACTCCAGGTCAGTCATTACTTTGGATCGTCGCCAGAGCTGTGCGTAGATGAAGACCGTTACCATGCCGGTGATGAGGAAGGCCCACCATTCCCAGTTTTTGGCGACACCGCCGGTGCGAACGAAGTCGGTGACGAGGTTGGGTGTGTCGCAGGAGAAGGTGCAAGCGACCATGGAGACGCCCAGTAGCCACCAGGGCATGCTGCGGCCGCCTAGAAAGAAATCAGCGGAGCTTTTTCCGGCGGCACGTGAAACGAGGAGTCCGATGCCGATGACACATGCCATAAATGCGCCAATAATGATCCAGTCCATCATTACCAACTGCGTAGCCAGCATCATAAGAGGTCTCCTTTTGGGTTACTTGGTGCCGTTATGTGTTTGGGTTTGGTGCATGTTATGGGACGTTGGTTGTGGTCAGGGGCGTAGTCGGTCGTAGAAGTCACGGCAGAGGGTGAGCAGTGGTTCGATGTCGTCTAGTTTTAGCATGGAGGCGGCGTCGGAGAGTGCTTTGTCGGGGTGGGGGTGAGTTTCGAGGAAGAGTCCGTCGGCACCGGCGGCGACGGCGGATCGGGCCAGGAGGCCGGCGTATTCGGGGCTGCCGCCCGAGGCGGTGCCGAGCCCGCCGGGTTGTTGGGTGGCATGGGTGGCGTCCATGAGTACGGGGTAGCCGATATCCTGCATCTGGGCGATGGCGGTCATGTCGGCGATGAGACGGTTGTATCCGAAGCTGCTGCCGCGTTCGACGAGTGTGATCTGGTCGTTTCCTGAGTCGGTGATTTTTTTGACGACGTTTTTCATGTCCTGGGGAGCGAGGAATTGTGGTTTTTTGACCTGGACGCACTTTCGGGTTTTTGCGGCGGCGGTGACGAGGTCGGTCTGGCGGGCGAGAAAGGCGGGGATTTGCAGGATGTCGAGGACCTGGGCGGCAGTGGCGGCTTGCTCGGGCAGGTGGATGTCGCAGCAGACGGGCAGGTCGAGCTGTTGGCGGATTTCGTCGAGGATGGCCAGTCCCTCTTGTAGTCCGGGCCCGCGGAAGCTGCTGATGCTGGTGCGGTTGGCCTTGTCGAAGCTGGCCTTGAAGATGTAGCCGATGGCGAGTTTTTGTGCGATGGCCTTGAGGCGTTCGGCGATGCGGAGGCAGAGGTCGCGGCTTTCGATGACGCAGGGGCCGGCAATCACTGCCAGAGGTGCGTCGGGGCCGATAGTTACTGAATGATCTGGGTCGGAGCCTATTTTGATAGTTTTCATGGTGGGTTATTAGAAAGGAAGGGGGGCTGTAATGCAAGGAGCGCGTGAGGCAATGGGCTAGCGTAGCATCCAGTTGCGCAGGTTAGCCCATTTGACGCGGTGGGCGAAGGGCTGGCCTGGTTGGGGAGGGGGCAGCAGAATTCTTGCGGCGGCGGGTATGACATGGATATCCAGAGGCAGCAGAGGGCCTGGGTCGCCGTCGAGCTGGACAAAGGTGCTGGTGGCGCAAGAGACCTGTATACGCCGAGAGCGTATTTGGGTGACGCTGGGGCGGCGGTGGTGGCAATTGAGGAGGGTGGCGGCGGAGTGGAAAAGGAGTTGTCGTCGCTGTCGCATGCGGAAGACGGTCAGGTCGAGCAGGCCGTCGCTCCAGTCGGCGTTGCGGTTGATGGGCAGGCGCACGGCGTAGCGGCTGATGTTGGAGATAAACACCAGGGCGGGCTCGTCGCAGACGCACTGGCCGTCGGCAATTACTTTGAGGGGGGGGAACTGATATTCCCAAAAGGTCCGGACGATAGGCCAGATGTAGTCTACGTGTGTGATATAGCCTGTGCGAAACTGCTGTATGCGGTGGATGACTTCGGCGTCGAATCCGATTCCGGCGATGGCCATGAATCGTTGGCCGTCAGCGGCCCCCAGGTCGAGGTTGGAGATTTTGCCGCCTTGCAAGGCCTTGACGGTGGCCAGGCCGTGTCTGTCGAAGCCCAGCTCGGTGGCCAGGAGGTTTTCGGTTCCTGCGGGGACGATTGTTATGGGCACGTTCGAATGGGTGGTGGCGTCGGCGACGGCTCGGACGGTGCCATCGCCACCCGCGATGATAATGGCGTCGCAGCGGGTATTGACGGCCTGGTGGGCGAGTTCGCCGGCGTGCTGGAGGGATTGGGTGAGATCGACGTAAACGGCGTGGCCTTGCTGGTGCAGATAGTCGCGGACCCGGCGTATGCCGTCCAGGGTTGCGCTGGAGCCGGACTTGGGGTTGATGATGAGACTGTAACGCTTGCTCGCGGCCATATTTTTATGTAAGGTGCTTGAAGTTAAGGTTTTACACACATAAGCATCGGCAGGGCGGTTCCTGTCGCTCAAGAAAAAATATGGTGGGGTTTTTATTGCTGGGGGCTGTGGGGCGTGTTTTTGCGGTGTGCAACCCGCGTCCTGGGTGATGGTTTTTTGTCCGGGTTTGGGCGGTGTCGGTTGGATTATAACAGAGCTGGTTTGGCTTGGTCGAGGAGGAAGAGCCGGCTGCGAGCGGCCCTATTGGTCAGCCGAGAGACAGGGTGTAGAGGGTGGTCTGGGCCGGATGTGGAGTTGCAGGGCCGGAAAAAGGCAGCTGGTAGGAGTTTGCACTTTCGTGTGTGCAATGCAGGAGAGCAGGCTGAAGGGTGGACTCTTAGAGGAGGGGGCGGTTGGGAGAATCCCGTGATTTTGCATCGGGGGCTGGGGGGGTATAAGTGGTTGATATAGTTGGATTTACGGTTTTTTGTCATTGCGATGCCAGGGGCAGGCTGGATTTTTGGCGGGTTTTCTTCTTCCCGTGTTTCTTGCGGATCAGGGTGTCAATGGGGTTGGGGCGGGCCATCGGTGCAGCGGATACAGGTGCGATTGCCTTGGGCGGCTGTGCAAATGGCCTTGCAAGGATGGAAAACATAATTATAATGTAGCGTTCCAAAATAATCGCTTATGGGTTTTAACAGGTTGGTTAAGGAAACGGAGGCATCCGAAATGGAAATGACGACGCGAGATTTCGCGGCCGTTGTAGACGCTGCCGAGGCGCTCGATGAGGGCGCGTTTGCCCAGTTGGTACGTGAGGTTAGAGGCAGTGCACGGGAGCGGGAGCGTTTTGAAGAGTTGCTCGCGGAGCTGGCGCCAGCTTATGATGGCAAGAAGGTGGAGGCGGGCAAGGCACTGAAGATCGCACAAGCCTATTATGCTTTAGGCGATTACCAAGAGGCGGCGGACTGGTCGGCGAAGGCCGGTGATGGTCCGGTAGCCTTATGGATCAAGGGGGAGAGTGTTCGTGCGTTGGGTCAGTACGGTCAGGCGATCGAAGCGTTTGAGCAAGCTGAAGGGAAAGGTCGGGACAGCTTCGAGGTTGCCATGGCGGTTATTGACTGTCTGAGGCGTCAGGGAGAGCTCGAGGAGGCGCAGAGTCGGCTGAAGCGTATTTCTCGTGTGGGCGATATTCGGGCGGAGTACCATTATCAGATGGGGCGTCTGCACGAGGCCAGCGCGTTGTGGAATGAGGCGATGGGTGAGTATGAACGTGCGATCGCTCTTGACGGTCAGCACATTCGCGCTCTTTTTGCTTTGGCGTACCTGTGCGATCTGTACGGGGATGAAAGTCTGGCCATTGACTATTACAGCCGATGCGTGACTTCAGGTACGGTCCATGTCAGCGCGTTGCTGAACCTGGCGGTGCTTTATGAAGATGATGGCCAGTACGAGCAGGCGCGTAATTTTGTGCTGCAGGTGCTGGCGGCATATCCGAATCACGAACGTGCAAGGCTCTTTCTGAAGGATATCGAGTCGAGCATGACGATGTACTACGACGAAGACCAGGAGCGTCGTGTCGATCGGCGTAACCAGGTTCTGCAGATTCCCATCAGCGATTTTGAGTTGTCGGTTCGTTCTCGGAACTGCCTGAAGAAGATGAACATTCGCACGCTGGGGGACCTTCTGCGGGTGACGGAGGCGGAGCTGCTGGCGTATAAGAACTTCGGCGAGACGAGTCTTCAGGAGATCAAGGCGATATTGACGCAGAAGGGATTGCGTCTGGGCCAGTTGCTGGAAGACCGCAACAATCGAGGCCAGGGGGGCGAGGAAGAGCTCGAGGCGCAGGTAGACAATCAGTTGCTTGGCATGCCGGTGGGTGATTTGGCGCTTTCTGTGCGGGCCCGTAAATGTTTACAGCGACTCAACATAGCGACGGTCGGGGATTTGACGCAGTGCACGGAGGCAGAGCTGCTTGGCTGCAAGAACTTCGGCATGACGAGTTTGCAGGAAATCACCGAGCGTCTGACAGAGCAGAACCTGGGTTTGAGAAAACTGGAGGAATAGTCCACCAGTGGTGATGCCAGGGCCAGGCGGAGCCGGTTAGAGGCCTTAGTAAGGGGTGCCGTCGGTTGAATGTAACGGACAAGGCAGTAAGGAGACGAGGTCTTTGGCCAGCGTTGAGGCTGCGTAACCAGGTCTGGTGGCCGCTGTTTTTTTTCTGTCTGGCGTTGTTATTGGTGCTGCTATCGGGCTGGTGTGCCGGTGGTGCTGTCGAGCCGGTGGCGTTGGCCTCGGTGGTTGTTGAGCAAGGCTCGCCGGTGCGGTCGGGGCCGCCGGAAATCCGTGTGCTGTTGTTTGAAACGGATAGTGTGGTTATCAATTGCCGCGGCGGTGGTTATATGCTGGAGGCGTTAGGTAAGCGGACGGTGGTAAGTCGTTTGGCGGCGGGTGAGGCCGTTATGGTCGGGGCTCGCGGCAAGGCTTGCGTTGTGAATAATGGCCGGGGCGAGCGGATGGTTACCCGAGAGGACGGCGTTTCGGTAGTGGAGCTATGTCCGTCAGCGGGAGGTCTTTTGGCGATCGGCCAGTCGCCGGCGCGGGCGTTTCGTGGCAGGCTTCGTTGTCTGGCCCGCGGTGACGAGCGTGTGGCGTTGGTCAATGTTGTGGACGTCGAGAGTTACCTGGCCGGTGTTGTCGGGTCGGAGATGTACGCCAGTTGGCCCGGCGAGGCGTTGCGAGCGCAGAGCATTGCGAGCCGGACCTACGCTTTGTATCAAATGGTTGTAAACGATAAGCAGAAAGAGTGGGACCTTGGCAGCGACCAGGGCAGTCAGGTGTATTTCGGACTGTCCAGTGAGCGTGAGCGTGTCCGTGAGGCTGTGCGGGACACGCGAGGAGCGGTTCTGACGTATGGTCCGGCGGGTGGCGAGAGGCTTTTTTCGGCGTATTTCTGTTCGACCTGTGGTGGGCACACGGCTGACGGGGCCGTAGTTTTTGGCGACGGGCTGGCGCCGCTGGGGGGTCGGGAGTGCGGTTTTTGCGATCATTCGCGTTACCACAACTGGCCAGCGGTGACGATTGCCAAGAAGGTAATCAGTGAGCGTTTGCTTGAACGATATCCGGAACTGGCGAGTCTGGGCGAAATCCGCAAGGTGGCGGTGCGAGCCAAGAGTGATTGTGGTCGAATTGATTTATTGGAACTGACGGGTAGCAGCGGTAAGAGCCGTGTTATCCGTGCCGTGGACTTTCGGCTGGCGGTTACGCGCAGAGAAAGCCCGTTGCGTAGCAGTTGGTATGAGCTTGTTGATACGGGCCAGGCGTATCGTTTTGAGAAGGGTCGAGGCTTCGGGCACGGTGTAGGCCTCTGTCAGTACGGTAGCGAGCAGATGGCCAGGAAGGGGCACGATTGCGTGGCGATACTGGATTATTATTACCCCGGCGCGACGCTGGTGCGGGCTTATTGAATGGGGCAGGAGGTGAAGCTTTCATTCGCTATTACGAGCCGTAGCTCGGAGGGTCCGGCGCGGTGCGCTGTGCTTGAGACGCCGCACGGCTCGGTGGAGACGCCGTTATTCATGCCGGTGGGCACTCGGGGTGCAGTGAAAGGGCTTTTGCCGGCTCAACTGCGACAAGCGGGGGCCGGGATGGTATTGGCCAACACGTACCACCTGCTGCTGAGGCCGGGGCCGGAGGTGGTGGCCCATTTGGGCGATCTGCACGGTTTTATGGGCTGGGATGGGCCGATTCTGACCGACAGTGGTGGTTACCAGGTGTTTTCGCTCAACAGCCTGAACCATGTGGGCGATGACGCGGTCGAGTTTGCCTCGCACATTGATGGTCAAAGGGTTCAACTGAGCCCTGCCATCGCTACGGCGGTGCAGAATCAGCTAGGTGCGGACATTATCATGGCCTTCGACGAGTGCATCTCGCTGCCGTGTGAGCGTGAGCAACTGGCTCAATCGGTGGATCGGACGCTGCGCTGGGCGGAGCAGTCGCTTGAAGCGCATCGGCGGGACGACCAGTGGATGTTCGGAATTGTGCAGGGCGGCACGGACCGCGAGCTACGTAGCTATTGCAGTGAAGCGCTTATCCGGTTAGATTTTCCGGGGTACGCGATCGGCGGGCTCAGCGTGGGCGAGTCGACTGAGGCTTTGCGGGAAACGGCGGGCTACACGGCTGCTCTGCTGCCGGAGGGCAAGCCGCGATACCTGATGGGCGTCGGGACGCCGCAGGATCTGATTGCGGCCATCGGCATGGGCATCGACATGTTTGATTGCGTTTTGCCGACGCGTAACGGGCGTAACGCTTGTGCGTTTGTCCGCGAAGGAAAGATGAAGCTGAGGAACGAACAATACAAACTGCAGGATGTGCCGCTGGAGCAGGGGTGTGACTGCTATACCTGCCGCCATTTCAGTCGCGGTTATTTGCGGCATTTGTTTATGGTGGGCGAAATGGCAGGTCCGATTCTGCTTTCGCTGCACAACGTGAGATTTTATCAGCGGCTCATGGCTGAGGCGCGCCAGGCGATTAAGGATGATCGATACAGTGCCTGGGCAGACAACTATCTGGCGAGCTGCCCGACGGCCTGATACACACATAGGACGCCACCCAACTAACGGAAGGATATATGATGAATGATCTCTTGAGCCAACTGCTGGCACAGGCAACTGAAGGCGGCAACGGTGAGGCTATTCCGCCGGCGCCGGGTGGGGGCGAAAGCACCACCACCACGCAAAACGGCGCGCCCCCTGCTGGTGACCAGACCGTCCCGCCGCCTAAGAACCCGCTCACTCAGATGCTTTTTCCGCTTATTCTCATGCTGCTGGTGTTGTATTTCTTTATTTTTCGCGGGCCGCGCAAGCGTCAGCAACAGCAGCAGCAGATGTTGAACGCGATACAGAAGAACACTCGTGTGCGGACGATCGGGGGGATTATCGGTACTGTCGTTGACGTCCGTGATGAGGAAGTGGTTATCAAGATCGACGAGGCTAGCAATACAAAAATGCGGGTGAGCCGTAATGCCATCGGAAAAGTCTATTCTGATGACGATAAGACACCGATAAAGAAGAACTAAGCCGTACTGGATAACTCAAGAGAACACGGGTCCGGCAGCGTAGTTGGCCGCAAGGTTGGCACAGCGTCATGTCGGGGCCATTAATGGTAGCCAAGAGCATCAGAAGTGCGACGTGAGTCAATTGAAAAGGACTGGTGACTAGATGAGACGCGAAGCGAAGACGAAACTGCTGGGCATTTTGGTAGGGGCGATTATCGGTGTCTTGGGCGCGGCCTATGCCCTCTACATCAGCGCTGAACAGATCGGCGACGGCTGGGAAAGCGCGCGACGCTTCCTGGTCAGTTTTGGTTTTCCCGCGAGTCTTATCCATATGGCACTGGAGTACGCCGGTGTTTTTGGTGCTGGGGTGGCCGGTGAAATCGGTGCAGCGCAGGTCACGATGGCCATGCTCTTTCTGGTTAACGCGATTGCACTGGGCTATTTCTTCACGCGTGTTGAACAGAGCCTGCTGTGGAAGTTTGTGCTTATCCTTGCGATCGTTGTGTTGGCGATACTTAACGTTGAGCCGCCGCGTGAACGTCTCAAGGCGGGCATTGACCTGGCAGGTGGTTCGAGTCTGATCTATCGTATCGATACGAGCGGTCTGGAGGCCTTTGAAGAACGGACCATTGCCCAGGACATGATTCGCATTCTTCAGGAACGTGTGGATCCTGGCAACAAGCGCAATCTGGTCTGGCGGCCTCATGGTAACGATCAAATCGAAATTCAGATGCCCTTGGCGACCAAGCAAACGCGTACGCTGCGTCAGGTTTATCTGGACCGGGCAGACGAGCTTGCGGCGTACAATCTGGACCTCAACCGGGTTCGCGAGCTGCTGATACCGCCGGCGGACAAGAGTGTCCAAGCGTACCAAGCGGGCCGCGAAGCAGAGTTCAAAGAGATTGCGGGTGACTCGGCGGAGCGTCTTGAGGGGCTCATGGCGTTGGCGCAAGCTGAAGACGCTTTGCGGGCCGGCGCCGCGCGGAACGAGGCGGCCTTGGAGGCCAAGCAGTTGGCCGAGGACGGTCTGACGGCAGCGGGTTTGTCGGCGACTGCGGTGGAGAGACTCTATCGGGACTGGGACCAACTCGACGAGCCCAACCGTGTTGGTCGTGTGGAGGCGTTGTCGCAGCCGCGGACTCAGCCGGAGAGCGACAAAGCGGAAGATCAGAAGAAGGTTCTCGAGGCCAATGCGGAGCTGATTCGCAAGTACATAGCGGCGCGGCAGGAACTGGGCCAGGCGCGTAGTCTTTTTGGGGGTGACGCAAGTGTTGAGGTTGTTGCGGAGCAGGCCTGGGCGGAAGTCGAAGGGCTAAACGTCGATATGGACCGGCTTCGGGAAGTTCTTGCAGGTAGTGGTAAGCGTCGGCAGGAGGAAATCGACAAGCTCAAGGACAAGTTTCCGCAACGTGCCGAGGCCATCGACGCTGTTGAGGATGCGTATGATCGTTTCAATGAAGTCTCGGGGCGTCTTGACGATCCTGAGGATCTCAAACGTCTGCTTCGTGGCTCGGGCGTGCTCGAATTTCGGATCATGCCTGGCCAGAACAGCAAAGCGATCAGCGAATCGCAGATTCAGCGGTACATGGACCGGCTGGAGAAGCACGGCCCCACGCGTGCCGGGGACGACCAGTACCTCTGGGTTCCCATTCGGACGCCGCAGGACTTTGCGCCGGGGCTGATCAGGGCGGAGTTTGCTGGTACGGAGTATGTTCTCAGCTCCAACCAGGAAAACGAAGTCATGCTTCGTGACAAGGGCGGGCTTGAATGGCGACTTACCAATGCGCGGCCCACCTCGGATCAACTGGGTATGCCGGCGATCGGTTTTAGCTTCAATGAAATTGGAGCGAGCCTTTTCTGGAATTTGACCAAGAACAACAGCCAACGTTCGCTGGGTATTCTGCTGGACGGCGAGGCGCTGTCGGCTCCGAATATTGACGAGCCTATTCTCCGCAGCGGCATCATCAAGGGGCGTTTTACCTCTGCCGAAGTCATGGACATGGTCGACAAGCTCCGTGCGGGTTCGCTGCCGGCGCGTCTGAGTGCAGAGCCGATCAGCGAAAACACCATCGGCCCCATGATCGGTGCGGACAATCTGGCGGACGGACTCAGGGCGGGTATTGTGGGGCTGCTGGTTGTTGCCGTCTTTATGTTCATTTATTATCTGCTGGCCGGTTCGCTGGCGGACATTGCGCTGTTTTTCAACCTGCTGATCATCATGGGCATCATGGCGTTGATGCGTGGCACGTTCACGATGCCGGGTATCGCCGGTTTGATTCTGACCATAGGTATGGCGGTGGACGCCAACGTGCTTGTCTTTGAGCGTATTCGTGAAGAGCAGCAGCGTGGGGCCTCGTTGCGAATGGCTATCAAGAACGGTTACGGCCGGGCGTTCCGGACCATTATGGACGCCAACGTCACCACGTTTGTCACGGCGTTGATTCTGTGGATGGTGGCTTCTGAAGAGGTCAAGGGTTTTGCGCTTATTTTGATGATCGGTATCATCACCAGTATGTTCACGGCGTTGTTTGTGACGCGGACCGTCTTTGATTTCCTGACGGAGCGGCGTTTGCTGACCGAGCGGCTCAAGATGATGCAAGCGGTCAAGAAGCCCAACGCCAACTGGATGTCGGCCCGGCCGATTTTCTGGATTGTCTCGGCGTGCCTGGTCGTGGGCGGCTGGACGGTCTTTTCCAGCGTGGCGGACAAATACTCCATTGAGTTTACGGGCGGCACGAGCATTCGTATTGTCGTCAATGAAGACATGGACCGTGCCGATGTCGAGCAGAAGATTCGTGACGAAGGCGCTAACCTGCCGCAGACGCAGCTGGCCTTTACCCGTGTTCAGAGCGTTGGGACGGCTGATCAGCGTCAATTTGAGATTGTCACGACCGAAACCAACCGTGTGACGGTTCCTATTCAGGTGCTTGCCGGCCAGGCCATCACGGCCGACGAGGTCCTTGAGCAGGTGCACAAGGTCGCTCGTCAGCGTGGCGATCGACGTTTGGAACAGGCGACTGTTCAGGCGGGCGAGAAGCCTGAAGCCTTTCTGCTGCAGACCAGTCAGACCAATGCGAATGTTGTTCGCGACATTCTAGACCGTACGGTTCGTCAACTGGCGCAGGTGACTTATTCGCTTTCCGACACCGACGAAGGTTTGTGCCAGGTCGCCATGAAGGGTGCTGCGGGTCTGACTCAGGAAGCAGTGCGGCAGGCTATCATTGGCACGCAAATAGATCTTCGCGACACCATTCTGGGCGAGGATGCCGTTATCCAGGCCGAATCGGATGGTTTTACCTTTGTGTCGGAGCAGGCCGAGGATGTGCGTGTCAAGCGGGTTCTTGACCAGGCTATCCTTCGACTGGCCCCGATCACCTACGGTCAAATCCAGGTGGACGACATTGTGAATCAGGCCGTTACGACGGCGCTTGAGGGCAAACTAGACGTACTGGAAGACCTTGAGCCTGGCGAGGCGAGCGCCGAGCCGATCACGGCCGAGCTGCTGGCGCAGAAGCCTTATCTGCAGCAGTATGAGGGCGGGCTTCTGGTTACGGGTTCGATGGGCAAGGGTGAGACTCTCGTGCGTCTGCAATCGCGGTTCGAGGAAAGCCGTTTTCGCAGTGGTTTCGAGCGTTACGGAGACTACCCGTTTGTTCTGTTTGCACCGGAGAATGCTGAGCAGGATGACTCTGGGGTGCTGCAGGCCGTCGAGATGGCGGTTCGCTCTGGTGATATGCTTCACCAGTATACTCCGGCGGAAGAATGGCAGGAGTTTTCGCTCAAGCAGACCGAGCGTTTTAAGGAGACGCTGTCGTGGAAGACCTCGCTGCCTCGTGTGACGCAGGTTGACCCGTCGGTTGGTGAGAAGAGCATGAACGACGCGCTAGTTGCCATCGTGCTTTCACTGGCGGCCATTATCGCCTACATTTGGGCGCGTTTTGGCACGCCTCGCTTCGGGATGGCCGCGGTGGCCGCTCTTATCCATGACGTCAGCATTGCGATGGGGATGGTGGCTGCTTCGGGCTGGCTGGCCGAGACCGCTCTCGGGCGTGCGTTGCTTATCGACAAATTTGAAATTGATTTGCCCATGATTGCGGCCTTCTTGACGGTGATCGGTTACTCGTTGAACGACACGATTGTTATCTTCGACCGGATTCGTGAAAACCGGGGCAAACTGGCGACGCTCTCGCCGAGCATTATCAACGCGAGTATCAACCAGACCCTTTCGCGTACCATTCTGACGTCCGCCACGACGCTGCTGGTCCTGATTGTCATGTACATCTGGGGCGGGCCCGGACTGCGTGGTTTTAATTACGTGATGATCATCGGTGTCCTTGTTGGGACCTACTCTTCGGTGGGCATTGCGGCACCGCTGCTGGTCGGGGCGCGGGCGGAACAGCAGGGGTCCGAAACGAAGAAGAACGGGCAGGGCCGCCGAGGGAAATAAGGTAACAACGGCGGCGTATAGTGGGAACAGGCTGAGCCGGGAATGAGTCTCGACGCAATATGTGGGTCGGGGCACAGGCACTGTGAGACGGGTGTCGGTTCTGAAGGGCGTTGAACAGGCAAACGGGTCAGGCTATCTCGGTTACGGGTTCGGAACTAGCCTTATACGGGAGCATGCCATGAGAACAGATCTGAAAATCGGTGTGATCGTGGGGCTGCTGTTGGTGGCGGCCGTTATCTTTTTCCTGGTGGGCAACGACGCAGAGAGCGTTGATAGCTCGGAGACGGTCGGCGTGGTTGATATGTCTGGCCAAGGCGAGACGGAGCTGGCGCCGGTGGAAATACCGAGCCCGCCGGTTGTTGAGCCGCCGGCTCCACCGCAAGCGCCCGAGCCCTTGACCCCGCCGGCGCCTCCGGTGCCGGTCGCTCCAGAGCCGCCGGTGGCGCCAGAGCCTGTACCGGTTGAGCTGGAACCCGAGCCGGAGCCCACCCCGCAGGTGGTCGTGCCCGAGCCGGCTGCTGATGCCCGTGAGCCGCGTTACTACACGGTCAAGGCGGGCGACAGCCTGACGCAGATCGCCGAGATGTGGTACGGCAGCGGCAAGCACTGGAAGGTCATCCAAGAGGCCAACAAATCGCTTATTACCAACCCGGACAATCTCGGCGTCGGCTGGCGACTGCGCATTCCCTACCCGGAAGAAATCGCCAAGCAACCGTGAGGTCGGGATATGTCATAGGGTTCGGGTATTCTCGTCGCGAGCTGTTTGTCCAAGGTTTTTTACGGCCAACCATGTAGCCTGGGCCCTTCGTGTTTGTCGGCCTCGCAAGATGTAAGTGGCATTCCAGCACGGGTTTACGTCAGGTGGGTACGTAACTGCCTGTTGTCACTGACCCGGATATTTCACGGGTTTTCGTTTTCTGGCGTTTTTTCTCGCCGGCCGGTGCGTTCTCGGCTGTATCCGTCTTGGCCACATAGACTTACATCGGCTGGCCGAGACAGAGTCTGCGGCCTTGCATCGAGCCAAAAACCTGCGACAGAAAAGGGCGGGGCAGTATCCAGTTCATGCGTTTGGTCTGTAAGTGTATGTCAATACTTGGCTTACGCTGTCGTCGCCACCGAGTCGTGAAATATGCTGCTAATCTGTCCAAAAGCACCGCAATCGAGATTTTTTCTGTAACAACCCATTTCAGGTGACGTCTCTATTGATGGAGGTCGCCTGAAATGTCGGTTCCGCGCCTTTGGTCCGCAGTCATCGATCTTGCGGGGCTTAAGCCAAGCGCCGACTTGTCGGGTGGGACTATTTGTTACGTAACAAGGTGTGTCCAGAGTCACGTGTTTTTCCAATAGTTGAGGAGGCATCGGGATGAAACCTAGAGACATTGGCAGGGTCTTTCTTCTGGTCTCTTTTCTTTTTTCGATTGGGTTGGCAGAAGATCTGCTGGTCGGGCCGGGCCAGACCTATAGTACGATTCAGGGGGCGATCGATGCGGCTTTGGCGGGCGACAGTATTATCGTCAGCGAAGGCACATACGCGGAGAACATCAACTTTCATGGCAAGAATATCACGCTGGCCTCAACGGACCCCGGTAACTGGTCGGTAGTGGCTCAGACCATTATCCAGGGGGACGGGACCCACTCGGTTGTCGCCTTTGCGGGCACAGAGGGCGTCACCTGCTCTCTGACCGGCTTTACGATCACCGGTGGCGACAATACCTTCACCACTATTGGAGGTGGTGGCATTTTTGGTAACGGCTCTACAGCCACCATCTCTTGCTGCACGATTACGGGTAATGCGGCAAGGTATGGAGGCGGCCTGGGAAGCTGCAACGGCTTGATCGACAGCTGTCTCATCAAAGGCAACACTGCCACTGACTACGGCGGCGGGTTGGCGGGCTGTCATGGGACCATCAGCAATTGTCTTGTGGTCGAGAACACCGCCAACGTGTATGGCGGCGGCTTCAACAACTGCGACGGCGATATTATCAATTGTACCGTCGCCCGAAACGTCGCGTTAGACGACGACGAACCCTCCCAATGTGGCGGGGGTTTGAATATGTGCGACGGGACCGTCACCAACAGTATCATATGGCTCAACACCGGTTGGCAGGTGGCGAACTCGACCGCAGTGGTCAGCTACACGCTTTGGGGCGGTGACGCAGAGCCAAACAACATCAATGCTGATCCGAGTTTTGTTTTTGATGACGACTACCATTTGGCGCCGGACTCGCCGTGTATCGACGCGGGGACAGACAGTCCGCCGGGCGGGCTGGCAGGGACCGACGTGGAAGGCAATGCTCGCCTCATGGACGGCGACAGTGACGAGGAAGCGATAGTGGATATAGGGGCTTACGAGTTTGATGGCCAGGTTGCGTACGTGGCGATTTCGCCGCGACAGTTCGATTTTGCGGCAATGGCGGGTGCAGCTGGTTCGACAGGTAAAGCCCTTTCGATCCGCAACGGTGGGGGCGGCACACTGGCCTGGCAGGTTGATGAATCATGCGGCTGGCTGGCGACTGACGTCTTGGCGGGTGAATCCACCGGAGAGATCGACGACGTGATTTTAACGGTGGACGCGTCTGGACTGGGTGAGGGCGTCTATTCCTGCGAGTTGTCTGTCTTTGACGAGAACGCGGCGAACAGTCCGCGAGTGGTGCCGGTGACGTTGTATGTGCTGCCTGTGCTTTCCTTGGTGGTGCCTGACGACTACGGCTCGATCCAGGCGGCGATCGATTCGGCTGTTACCGGCGATACGGTGGCTGTTCTGCCGGGCAGGTACTTGGAGAATATCAACTTCAACGGCAAGGATATTACCGTTTCGAGTGCCGCGTCTGACGATGCGAGTATAGTGGCGAGCACCATTATTGACGGCGGGGGCTCCGGCAGCGTGGTGACGTTTGAAAATGGTGAAACATCGAGCGCTGTGCTGAGAGGGTTTACCATTACCGGGGGGAGCGGGACTCAAGACGAAGATGTGTTTTGGGGAGCGGGCATTTATTGCCGTTTTGCCTCACCCACTATCACGGGCAACGTCATCGTCGGCAACCACGGTCCTTCAGGGGCTGATGCAACGTACGGATTTGGCGGCGGGATTGGTTGCCAATATTCGAACGCGATGATAACCCGAAATACTATTACAGGCAATGATGCATATGCCGGTGGGGGGATACTGGCTACGGGCAGCCAAATACAAATCCGGGATAACATGATATGTAATAATGCAGCGGGTGAGGGCGGTGGAATCTTTATGTACGGCGGCCAGTTGGTTAACAATACGGTGGTGAGCAATAGTGCTTCATCAGGAGGCAATATTTGCGTAGTCACCTATTACGACGATTGCCTGATAACGAACAATATTATTGCGGGAGCGCCCAACGGCCAAGGGTTGTATCTATCAGAGTACGAGGGCGACTACGTGTTGTCGTGCAATAATTGCTGGGACAACGCCGACGGCAACTACAGTGGCATATTGGATCAGACAGGCATCAACGGCAACATTTCGGAGGATCCGCTGTTTGTGGATGCGGCGGCAGGCGATTATCACTTGCGCGGTGATTCGCCTTGTATAGCGGCGGGCGATCCGGGTTTTGCACCGATTGCGGGCGAAACGGATATTGACGGCGAGGAGCGTGTGTTTGCGATGCGTGTTGACATCGGGGCGGATGAGTATGTGGGTTACCTGCGGCCGGTTGCTTATGCTGGTCCGGACCAGTTCCTGGACGAGGTGCAACCGGTAACGCTGGATGGCAGCGGCAGCTTTTTCTATGATATGCAGGGCGTAAGGAGCTTTCGGTGGACACAGACGGCAGGGGCAACTGTGACGTTGGACGACTCCAGTGCGATGCAGCCGACGTTTGTACCGACAGTCAGAGACGAATATGTTTTCGAGTTGGCGGTAAGTGAGGACGAGGTATGGTGGAGCCCGACGGATGAGGTGCTCATTGTTGTGGGTAATCGTGCGCCGATAGCGGATGCGGGACACGACCGGGGATACTGTCTCGGCGCAGAGGTGAGCCTGGACGGTAGCGGCAGTTATGATCGCGATCCGGGCGACGTATTGAGTTACGCCTGGGAGCAGACAGCCGGGCCGGAGGTTGTACTCGAAGGGGCTGACACGGTAACGCCAAGTTTCTCCTGTGCCCAGATGGGGACGTACGTATTCGAGCTGGTGGTGAACGACGGTGAACTCAATAGTGAGTCGAGTACGGTAAAGGTTAAGGCCGTCGAGATGGTGGTCACCGAGGAGATGTTGGATTTGAGTGGCCTGGGCACGTATGCCCATTACGGCGACATATCGGGGGACATTGCGATTTACGGGGTGGGCTCTGCGTGTGACGTTACCTGGGCAGCCAAGTACAAGAATCTGGCGAGCGATCGGGTAATGACATTCAGCGAGAATCTGATTCAGCCCAAGATGGACGGCGATCTGATTGTCTGGTTCAAGTATGGCGACGGCTGGGGCAATCCGTGGTATCACGAGCCCTCCAATTGCAGTGTATTTGTCAGAAGCCTGTCGACCGGACGTCGCAAGACACTAAGAAGCTGGAGTTGGTCGGAGTCGTATGGCCATCCGGTCATTTGCGGCACCAAGGTCATCTGGATGGAGCATCTCGGTCTGGATCCTAACCCGGTAGGCAGCGGGGAAGCAAATAACTGGTGGAATACGCCCTTTAATGTGTGTGGGGCTGATATCAGCGATTGGGACAATCCGACTTATTTCACTATTGCGGAAAACGTCGGGACGCATGACCCCTATCCTTGCCACAGTTATGGCGGTGATTTTGATGACGTCATAGACATATCCGGCAACGTGGTTGTCTGGGAAGGCGACGGGGACATATACGGGGCGGACATTTCCGACCTGGAGAACATCATTGTTTTTACCATCTGCGATGATGCGGGCAAGCAATACGACCCTGCCATATCCGGCCATATCGTAGTGTGGACGGATGAGCGTGATGATGACGGCGATATCTATGGGGCGGATATTTCCGACAGGCAGGCTATCGAGCCATTCATGGTGGTGCAAGCGAGCGGGGAGCAGAGTCAGCCGGCTATTGACGGTCCTGTGATAGTCTACCGCGACGGAGGTTCTAATGGCGAGATCAAGGTGAGTCACGTTATGAGGGGTAATACGGTGCTGGCTATTCCGTTGGCGCAGGCCCTGGGCAGCGGTGTGGGGCCAGCCATAGACGGCGACATCATCGTCTGGCAGAGCAGCAATTACGGTCAAGCCAGAGGTGTCTCTCTTAACGTGTGCTATGCCGTTACCGATGGGCCGGTTGTAAATACCACTACGGGCAGGAGTAACGATTTCATACAACATGCGATTGATTTCGCGGTTGACGGTGATGAGATCATAGTGGCTCCGATTACCTACTATGAGAACATCAAGTTCAAGGGTAAGAGGGTCAGGCTGGCGTCGGCTCATCCGGACGATGAATCGGTGGTAGCCCAAACGATCATCCAGGGTGACGGGGGCCGCTCGGTAGTCGCCTTTGCCGGCACCGAGAACGCCACTTGCGTCTTGACCGGCTTTACGATCACCGGTGGCGATAATGCCTACAGCACTATTGGAGGTGGTGGCATTTTCGGTAACGGCTGTAAGGCCACAATCTCTCGCTGCACCATTACGGGCAATGCTGCAATGTATGGCGGGGGCGTGGGAAGCTGCAACGGCTTGATCGACAGCTGCGTCATCAAAGGCAACACCGCCACTAACTACGGCGGCGGGCTTGCGGGCTGCCATGGAACCATCACCAACTGCCTGGTAGTGGAAAACACCGCCAATGAGCACGGCGGCGGCTTCAACAACTGTGACGGCGATATTGTCAACTGCACGATCGCGCGAAATGTCGCATTGGATGATGACGTGCCCTCCCAATGCGGCGGGGGTTTGAATATGTGCGACGGTAGCATTACCAACTGCATCATTTGGCTTAACAGCAGTTCACAGGTGACGGACTCAACTGCTTCGGTCAGCTACACGGTCTGGGGTGGCTACTCCGAGCCCGGCAACATTAGTGCGGACCCCCTGTTCGCTGATGTGGAGAACAGTGATTATCACCTGCAGTCGCAAGCGGGCCGGTGGAGTCAAACCAGCCAAGCTTGGGTGTGCGATG
>CAYNXW010000015.1:17909-19258 GCA_964401265.1 uncultured Pirellulales bacterium
ATCCGGCGAGCGACTGGAAAGGTGAATTATGGCCCCACGGCAAACGGACTAACATGGGTGCGCATGGCGGCACGCCGCAGGCGAGTTGGTCAAACGCCACGGTCGGCAATGTAGCCGACGTGAACCGGGACGGCACCGTGGATCTGATCGATCTGTCGTTAGTGACGTCTGAGTGGATGACGACAAATCTGCTGCTGCCGGAGAATCTGGACTGCTTGGGCGCCGTGGACGTGGAGGACCTGAGCCTGATGGCGAATGAGTGGCTCTGGCAGGAGCCTTAGAGGCTCGGCCAAAGACCTCCAGTGCTACAGGCAAAGGCAAGGAGGTTGAGGGTGAATATGCCTGAATGGAACAGGTTGTCATCCGTGTGGCATTTAACCATAACGACGTTTGGGAAAGACAAATCACCAAAGGTGTCGGCCGTTTTGTGCGTCGGCACCAACCTCTACCCCATCGGCGGTCCGCTTTCTCGCAGGGCCAGAGGCTGAGCGAGAATTTCCATGTTGACCACGGCACGCACGAGAGCATCCCGGCTGGCGACGTCCACCAGCGTTTCCGGCGGCGCCTCTGCCTCGAGGGACACTGCTGCTGCGCTGGGGCGTTTCTGAGCAGCCAACTTTGCCCGACGGGCCTCGAGCGCTGCGCGCATCTTCTGCTTTGACGGGGCCGCGGCTGTGCTGGGCCTTGCCGGCGGTGGGCTTGTGCCGGCTGGACGCGTTGTTTGTCGGCAAGGCTGGGCAGTCTGCACCCGCTGAGTTCTTTGTTTCGTCGTAACCGGCGGTCTTGCCACGGTCGTGGGTGCCTTGGCGGTCGGTCGGGAGAGCCTCCTTCCAGCAGAAGCAACGGTTTTTGCCGACGGCGTCGCTGCGCCCGGCCGGGGCGGCGGTGTTTGTTTGACGGGGCGCGTCTGCGGCACGCGTGGTGCCGACTGGTGGGTCGAGCTGGCGGTGCGCTGCTGCTGGCCGGTCCTTCCGCGGGCATACGTTGGCAGTCTGCGGACCTTCGTCGGCGGCGGTGTCGGTTTGGCTAGCTCGTCGGCGGGACGCTGTGCTTCTTTCACCTTGCGCTCTGTCGCCTGGCGAGCTTTGCGTTCCTGCTGCTCTTGTTGCTGTTTTTTTTCGGCTCGGCTCTTGACCCAACTGCTGATTGCTGAGAGTCCCATCAGAATGAGGACCACCCACAAATGCCGCGGAATGCGCCCTCCTTCATCCGGGCCGTTCTGGGCCAGCAGGCTCAGGCAGATGATAATGTTTTCCGGCAACATCATGACGAGCACTCCAACCAAAGATTCGTAGCCTTTTTACGGTTTCCCTTGGGTGTCTTTGCGTTCCTGGTCGCCCCGGCCGATG
>CAYNXW010000016.1:0-18585 GCA_964401265.1 uncultured Pirellulales bacterium
CCAGATCAGAGGCTGGGGCAAGCCGAGAAGCAGCCATAGGGCCCCGCCGAGAATGCCCCCGGCCAGTGCTCCCAGGATGGCGATGGAGTACTTCATGAAGGGCCAACAGAACAGGCTCATCAGGGTGGCACCCATAAGCCCGCCCCACAAGGCCGAGCCCAGCTGACCGCCAAAAAACATGCCGGCATACAGACCGATGGCGGCAAAATTGATGACGACCAAGGCGCGGAACATGCGCCAGCCGTAGAGCACGTAAATGAACCCAAAGGCAATAAAGACGGCCGCCTCGAGCCAGGAGATCTGGCCGATGCACTCCCAGATGCGGTTACAGTCGATTTCGGTCAGAAAGGCAGAAGGAATGACGCCATTGGCGCCTGTGCCGCCTCCGCTGTCTCCGTTTGTCTGTGCCAAAAGCCGCAATGCCACGTTCATAATTAGCCTTCCTTCTTTTCAATGACCAGCCGTTTTTGTCTGCTACGGTGAGCAGCGGCCAGCATCAACTGTACCAGTGACCCGAAAACGACCATTCCCACGGCCAGCACGGCGAGTTGCTTAGGGCGACTTTCCAAGGCGGAAAACACCGCCACACCTTTCGCAAAAAACAGTGCCATCATGCCGCCCAGCACGCCGGCCGTCCCGACAATGCTGCAACAGACAGCCATGAGAATCTTCTTTAGCAGCAGGCCCAGGATAAGACCGCCAGCGGCCCCTACCACGAGCCACATTAACAGCCACCACTTGTTTTGCGATGCTTTTGCCCTTACGTCTTGGAGAATCGCACCGAAACGGTCACGGCCCGAGCCGTCGGTAATTCCCCAGAGGGCCTGCGGCGCTGCCCCGGGCGAGAGATCCTCGAGGTGCTCATAGAGACGTTCTTCGGCCGTAATGCCTGTTGAATCCACCGGTACGAACGTGGAGCCCAGGTAGGTCGTTCCGACGACCAGGGCGAAAATAATCGCCGCCAAGAGCAAGAGAATCATGTTCTGAAACAGCATGGCCGCCACCGCGAACAACAGTGCCCCAGCCACGATCGCCACCGGCAGCCTTATGTTGAACCACGAACTGGCGAACAGGGCCACCGCCGCACCAAGGACCGCTCCGAGCACGCCCACGACAAACGACGCATGTCTGGCGCCCCCGAGCCAGAGAAAGAGGCCCAGTACAACGGCCAAGCCGCCCGGGATCGCCAGGTGCCACCACTCCAACTGCAGAGCGGCATTTTGAATTCGTACCAATAAAGGGTTCATCACACTCGGATTGTTGCGCATCCCGAAGGATGTCTAGAGAAATCGTCGCCACTCACACTCATTTGGCGGATGTGCGTCACTGCCGCTTGGCGCCACCGCTCTCGGCCGGGCTGCCGCTCGACACGACCGCAGGCACACAGGTCTATTTGCCATGCGCGCATACAGACCGACCCAGTCACATCTGTTCATCTATCGACTCCTTGACGCTTTACAGGCCAGTTATTGCCAATATTTCCTTAGGCTGCTTATCTCGCCGGGGCCTGCCGGAAAAGCCCCGTGAGCAGAAAAATGAATCAGGCGGAGGCGGACAGGCAAACCGATTTGACTGTAAATCGTATCAAAATAAACATTTACAGTAGCCCCTTGCGGCGGCAAGGTCGCCCAGGCACGCGGATAAATGGTAAAAAAATCCCAAATTCCTTGTGGACCCACCAGTTGACGGTACAATAATGTACTGTCTGGGTGCCCTTGGATGATTGTAGACGGGGAAGTACCTGCGTCAGTTCAGGGGCTTATTCTTAAGGAGGCATATACTATGCTGCGTAAAGTCTTGGTTGCTGCTGTCTGCTTGGCGTTTGCTCTGTGCACCGGTATGGGCTGCAAGAAAGAAGAGTCTCCGAAGGCACCCACCAGCATCGGCGACGTCGTCGATGAGGGCAAGGAAGCTGTCAAGGAAGTCGAGAAGGAAGCCGAAGGCGCTATCGACGAGGCCAAGAAGGCCGCCGACAAGATCGCCGAGTAGCCGGGGTCTCCCTGTTCGGCTGTATCCTTTGATCCAATGTAAGGATGAGAAAGCAACTAGAGTCCAGCTCAGAGTCAGGTTCCACGCACTGGTGCCTGGCTCTGGGCGAAGGCTCTTAGCTGGGGGCAAACGTGTACGCTGTGCCTGGGCCCGGCGTGCTCTGGTGGGTTCTACGTCGCGTCAAGGCACTTGCCACAGCCATTTGCTGACGAACAAAGCCAAGTCGTGCACATCAACCACGCCGCTCTCGTTGAGGTCTCCACGAAGGGGGGCCCCCGTTCTCAGGTAGTCATGGGCGACGACGGCATAGTCCATCATATTGACGGCACCGTCCGGGCTCAGATCGTTGGGATCGCCCGCGGTCGATAGCGACTTGCTGGCCTCGGCCGTGTTGCCGTACGCGCCCTGGTTCACCCGCAGGCCGTTGGGGTAGAGCTCACCGCTCCAGGACGAGGCTGGGTCGCCCGCGTCAACACAGGGGCTGGTGCAGGGGTCCAACTGCCAGAGGTCCAGGGTCGGATGCCAGCGGCCCGCCTCGCTGGTCAGGTGAAAATCACCATCGTACCATTGATCGTCCGCCTGCTCCGCTGGCGTGCCGTTCGGGTCCCAATAGCCGGGACTGACAAAACATGGATCGGCGACAAAATTGCCCTCGCCAGGCCAGGCAATAGGCAGGTTGCTGTATCGCAGCACAACTGTCGAGCCATCCAACGCCGTGATGCCCACCTCGCCCTCACCAAGAATACTGTTGGTGATGACGACCGTGCTCGGGTAAGCCAGGAGAAGTGAGCTGCTGACCAGGTGACTGTCTCCGTCCAGGTCGCGGTTGCCGACGAGCGTGCAATTCGTCAGGGTGACAGTTGACCCGTCGCCATCCCGGTCGTTGTAGTGGTAGAGTCCGCCTCCAGACGTCGCCGTGTTGGCCAGCAGGAGACAGTTCTCTAACGTTGTATAGCTAAGCGCGTCGGCCGTGCCGGTGCTGTAATCGTAAACCCCGCCGCCATTTTCCCCCGCCGTGTTGCCCCGCAGCGTGCTCTGCTTGAGCTGGGTACTGCTGCTGTCGTTGTGCATCGCCCCTCCGTTCACGCTGGCGTGGTTCTCCACGAACTCGCAACGGCTGTACTTGGCCTCTGACGCAAAGTGGGTGACCGCTCCGCCAGCCCATTGAGCGTAGTTGCCCACAAAGTCGCAGTCAATCAGAGTCGGTTGGCTGCGATCACTCGCCAAAGCTCCCCCGCAAAACGCCCGGTTGGCTTCAAAACGACAATTCACCAGCGTCGCCTGCGACTCCACACAGCGCATGCCACCGCCCCAGTTGAGCACACCGCCGGCTTGTCCGTCCGCATTGCCGCCGCGAATCGTTACCCCGTCGAGCACCGCCGATGCCGTGGCGGCGCTGCTGGTGACAACATGATAACTGTTGTCGTCATAGTGGTCCATGTTTGGCTCGTCGTTGCTTTGCAAGTCACCCGACAAAACAGTCTCAAAAACAGCCGGGTCTCGCAAGTTGGGCTCCGGATGCCACACGCCCGCGTAACCACCTTTGATATGAACGGCATTCTTGAGACAAAAACTTGCCTTTCGGTCTCCCAACGCCACGGCTGCCCCCACGTCGGGCCGGTACGTTCCGGCCGCGATACGGATCTCGCCTCCCGGTGATGCAGCCAAGGCATCCTGGAGCGACACGAACGCGTTATGCCAGCTACTGCCGTTCCTGGCCCCTGCGAAGACCTGCCCGTCTACATAGAGCACGCTTGCTGCCGTTGCTGGGGCGGCCCCTTCATAAACGCCCATATCCACCACCGGCGCGGCGCCCAAGCCCGTGTCAGGAATGTTCGGGTCATCGGCAAAACGCGCTTGCCCCGCCAGATCCCACGGTATCTGCTCCGACCGCCTGCCGTCGCCGTCTACGTCGCCAAGGTCGATAGGCAGCGCCCCGCTGTCGCCTGCGTCTATACACGGCGAATTCGGGCGTAAACGCACATTGTCGTCACCCGTCCCGTACACGCCATCTGCCCCATCGGCATCCACAAAATCAGGGTAGGCCACAATATTGCCCCCGCCTGCAAATGTCGTTAGTCCTTCCACGCTGGTGTAGCGCACCACAGCGGTGCCGCCGTGAATCTGGCTTTCCTCTGTCGATATACCAAAGGGCGCCGTGTTGTGCCACACGATACAGTTGGTCAAGTACACGGAGCTGTCCGCATTACGAAAGCCCCCGCCGAATCCCACCGTGCCCGCAGCATTGCCCACTACGGTGCAATTGACCAATCGCGGCGCGCTTTCCTGCGCGTTCATCATCGCTCCGCCGTCCCACTGAACCGCGTGATTGCCCAGAAACATGCAATTCGTGAAATGAGGGCTGCTCGCGTCATTAAAGACCGCCCCGCCGCTATAGTCCGCCACGTTGCCCCGAAAGCTGCAGTTGAAATATCGTGCGGTACTGCCGCCCACATTCGCCACCGCGCCGCCTTGGCCTGCCACGTTCCCCACAAACACACAATTGACGATAGCTGGCTCTCCCCCCACGTTAAGGAGCCCACCTCCCCGGGGCAGCACGCCCGATGCCTGGCCCCCTGTGACCACCACACCATCCAGAATTGCCGTTACCGTCAACCCCGTCGATGTCACCACATGAAAGGCATTGTCGCGGCGGCTCGGGGCCGTCAACAGAGAGTCCCAGTCGAGACTGCAGGGATCGTTGCCCAGCAAATCTCCCGTCAATACGCTCGCATACCCCGTCAAGTCACGCGCGTTCGGATCACCGCCCCGGCTGCCCGCGTAGCCCCCGCGGACTCTTACCCCCGCTTTCAACGTAAACGTCTCGTTGGGGTCACCGCTCGTTGCCCCGGCCCCCTGGTCGGGCCGATAACGCCCCTGTGCCAACCGAAGCTCGTCACCGCTTGTCGACTCCGCCAAGGCCTGCCGCAGAGTCACGTAAGCATCGCCCCACGTCTCGCCGTTGCCGTTGCCCCCGGCGTTTGGATCGACATACAGTGTCCGGCCTGCACACGCGGGCGCAATCGCCAACAATAGCGTCACCGCAAACGCGCGCAGCATCACTTACCTCCGTACCTCCTGGGGCTTGGACGCCTCGATCTCTCCTGAGAACCGCGACGCCAACCCCCTGACCATCTATTATATCCACGCCATGCCACTTTTGCGCAAGGAAACTGGGCCGTCCAAAGCTAAAAATCTCAATAGTAGACAATGTCCCTCGCGCCTCAGCGTTCCATCACCTGCCACCGCTAATCGCTGCCAAACCACTGCTCCAACAACAAGCCCATGTCCGTCGCTTCCACGGCCCCATCCAGGTTCATATCCACCCCCGCGCACCAATCGGGCTCACCACAATCATCAGCCAGCCACCAATCCGCTAAACGTGCAACGTCCGATAAGTCAGTGTCTCCGTCGCCATCAAAGTCTGCCCGCCGAAAGCCCACAAAGTCCTGCTCTGTCAGGTTATTCATCACCGCGGCCAAGTAGGCCCGCTCGGTGGGCTCAAACCACCATCCCTCCTTATTGGCCTCCACCGCTCCGCCGCCCCAGCCCAACGGCACGTGCAGAATGTAGGAAC
This sequence comes from uncultured Pirellulales bacterium, assembly GCA_964401265.1. Taxonomy (GTDB): domain Bacteria; phylum Planctomycetota; class Phycisphaerae; order Sedimentisphaerales; family SM23-30; genus CAYNXW01. The sequence continues at coordinate 5,567 of CAYNXW010000016.1, forward strand.
CATCCAGCTCACTCAGCGCACTGACACCGCCCGGATCGGCTTCCAGTAGCACCCCGCCGATGCCATGTCCGTCAAAGGTCCGCACGTGACCGCTGACCGTCACGTGGCAGCCGGTGTTGGCCGTCGCGCTGCTCGCAGCGGAGTAATCGCTCATGCCGTACGCGTTGTACGCTCGCACCGCAAAGTAATACGGCGTTAGCGGGTCCAACCCACCGACTGTGGCCCCCGTGACGTTGCCCACATCCGAGCCCGACGCCGGTAAACCGTCCTGCGCTGGCACATAAGGCGGGCCGGCCGCCGCTTCCTGATAGTCAACGACGTAGCCCGTTGCACCTGTTACGGCCGTCCAGGTCAACACCACTTGGCCGCACGAGGCTCCCGCATCAGCAGAAATCGCTGCCACTGCAGCGGGTGGACTGACCGCCTCAAGGGCTGCTGCCGCGTTGACAATGCCCGCCCCCAGATCACGCCCGTCTGCATACGCACTGGCCGTCGCCGTCATGACTGCCAGTTTCTCTGGGCCTGACAAAGCCGGGTAATACGACTCCAGCAGCGCCGCCACCCCGCACACATGCGGCGCCGCCATCGACGTGCCACTGAGCAGACCCATGTACATAGCAGATGGATCCGGATCGTCTGGGTCGTGAAACGTGCTCATGATGTCCACCCCAGGCGCTGCGATATCAACCCACGAACCGTAATTCGTAAACGACGCGCCGGCGCCCGTGGCCCCTGTCGCAGCCACGTTGACCACCCCGGCCTTTGCGCCGAGATAGTCAGCAGTGCTCCCTGCATCGTTGCCCGCGGCGTGAATCACCATCACGTCCTGACCGAGCACATAGTCCACCGCCGCGTCGAGCCCGCCCGTATTGGAGCTGCCCCAGGAGCAATTCACAGCCGTCACACGCTCGCCCCGGGCCGCCATGGCCCCGACATAGTACAACCCCTCTGCGGCGGCATCCATTCGCACCAGAGCGGTCTCATTGCCCGTTACCTTGGCCCGATACCCGATACGTAAGCACATCACGCGGCACCCGTTGGCCGCTCCGTACAGGCTGCCGTTCGCGAATCCCCCAGCAATACCGGATACAGAATAGCCGTTATTGGTGATGGCCGCGATCGTGCCCGCGATATGCGTGCCGTGCCCCTCCCCGTCGGCAGGGTCGTTGTCCGCTTCTCCGCAGTCCGCGTCCAGACACACAATACCCGGCCCCCCCGTTTGCGCCACAAAATCCCACCCGACAACATCGTCCACGTACCCGTTGCCGTCGTTGTCCACTCCGTCGCCGGGTGTCTCAGCGGCATTGACCCAGACATTGCCCTGCGTGTTATTGTCTGCCGGGCCCGGAGGGTTCGTCCCGCCCAGGTCCGTGTGGGTGTATTTCACCCCCGTGTCCAGCACCGCCACAATCACATCCGGGTCCCCCGTTTCGCGGTCCCACGCTTGCGGTGCGACAACACCGTAGTTGGCCCAGTAATGCCACTGATCATAAGGAAAACTCGACGGCGGATCGTCGTAATAGGTGTCATTGGGCGTCAGATAGACGCGATGCACTCCAATTGGCTCGACATGCTCGATGCTCGGCTCCGTCCGATAAGCCCGCATCGCCTCACCAAGTTGCCCCCGGCTGAACCGCACCTTGTAGTGACGGCTCAGACGTCGTTCGTTTGCCCCCCGCCCTGCCTCAGACGCCCGAACCGCGAATTGACGGGCAACACCCGTGACGCCGAACTGCTCACCGAGTCTGTCCATGCTGCTCAAGCCCGTCAGCACACGCCCACTTGGCCCAGGCCTCTGCTGCAACGGCGATACACTCTCCGCCAGCACGACAATAAACTCGTTGGGTACATACCCCACCAGCGACGAGCCACCCGCCAGACTGCCGGCAGCGGCCCTCTCCCCTGCCAACGCCGAAGGGCACCCCGTCAACACCAACCCCAGCACCATATACGGGATGACCGCGTTCATCCATCCCTCCTCCGGGTAATGCTGCTGCTTCCCTGCCAAGAAAACACCAGCTGGCGAGCTCGCATGCTGCTCGGGGATCCTTCCCGTGTCGCCACGCCAGAGGCCGAACGACCTTAGACCTTTCTAATATAACAAAAGACACCCGCCCTACGCAACCCGTTAATCCAAAATGCTTTACGCCAGAACCCCTCTCCCACCCACCTGCCTGCACAGCATGAGAAACTCCCGGCCCGCCAGGCACGCCAACTGCTTGCCCAGCCCAAGCCCGCATCTTGACATCGAACCGGTAATTCCCAGACCCCTCTCTCCCTTTTGCGCCTATCCCCGAAAAGAAAACACCGGAGCGAGCGCGTAAGCCGAGTTCTGTTCCCGCAAATCCGTTCGACCCTGCGCGTTTACGTATCGAGCCCACCTGGCAAAAACCAGGCTGCCCACGAAACGCGCAGACGGCGAGTAGAACGGATGTGCAGGGGCGGCCATTTATCTCGACCGACGGTTACCCGCCGGCTCGCCTTGCGGCAGCGGCCTACCCGTGCCTCAAACGCGTCGGGCTAACGCTTGGCACTGTTTGGCCTTGCAGGAGGTGGGGTTTACCCTGCCAACGCCGTCACCGACGTCGCGGTGCGCTCTTACCGCACCATTTCACCCTTACCCCGCACTGGTTTGTATCATGCTGTCGAGCAAGACCGACCCATCCCGATCATGGCCCAAACCTTGCTGGCTCTCGACGGCCCAACACAAACCAGTGCGCGGCGGTATCTTTTCTGTGGCACTTTCCCGAGGATCGCTCCCGGTGGCCGTTAGCCATCACCTCGCCCTGTCCTGCTCGGACTTTCCTCCCATCCCGCCAGGGGATGAGCGACCGCCACACCCACTCCGGTGTTCACCTCATTATACCACAAACCGCCCGACAGACTAGCACCGGCTGGCGAGCACGTATCACCGCCGCTTATCACCCCTGGTGAAAGGCAGACGCAACGGCTTCAACGACCGCAGGTGCGCACGCAGCGGCGAGTGAATCTTCGCATACCAAAGACCGATTCCCACGCACCCCACAAAACACAACCCATTCCACACCATCAGCCACCAGGGCCTCCACCACGCGCCGGTATACGCCTCGCAGAAATCCGACCCGCCCCACAGCAGAAATACAAAACCGGCCGATGCACAAAAGGCCCGATGCTTCTCACGCCGATGCAACGCGGGAACAAGAAAAAACAACGAAACCCCCACCCAAAACGCCCCCTCAATCATATTGCCCCAAAAGACGAAACCAGCGTCCATCTTATCTCTTTGTCTGGGTTACCAGGATCACCAACTCCTCTTCCGCTGCTGCCTTGAGAGACGCCTCCACACCCGCCGCCAAGTGCAGCCAGACCCCCGGCTGCAACATCCGCCGTGTCTCCTCGATCGTCACCCTGCCCCGCCCCCGAAGCACCGTCAACGTCGCTTGACTAGACAGTGGCCCCCAGTCATACCGCTGACGTGTGCCCAGACACAACAGCTCACTCAAGAGACCTTCCGACTCATGCAAGACCTGACGCACCGGCTGGCTTGCATCAAAACGCACCACCTTGGGCAACAACGAAGCCGCCAGAACCCCCTCGCCCTCTGCCTCCGTCGCTGGTTGCGCTGTCCCAAAGAGCCCCACCTCGCCCGACGCGCCTCCCTCTGGGCACGAAACCGCCTCCCCCTCCGCCGCGTCCCCCACATCTTGCCCCGCGTCCAACGCCTCGTTCACCAACGCGTCCGCCTCAGTGTTCTGTTCACGCCGAACGTGCCGCACCACCGCTTTTGCAAAACGAGACATAAGCGACGTCACTTGCGATTGAAGTGGTTTGAGCTGAGCGTTCTTGACCCGATACTGACCGTTGACCTGCTTGACCACCAATTCACTATCGCAGGCAATATCCAGCTCCTTGCCCCCGAGCCCTTCGGCAATCTGCAACGCGTGAATTAACCCCTGATACTCCGCTACATTATTGGTCGTCTTGCCCAGCACAAAGCCCCCGCTATAGACCGGCTCGCCCCGCTCGTTACAAATAAAAATCCCTGCCGCCGCAGGACCAGGATTGCCGCGGCTCCCACCATCGGTCGATATTCTCAGACGCATTACCGTTCCCCTAGTGCGTGGGTTCCTGCATGAGCTTCTTGTCCAACACCAGGATTCGCCCGCACGAAGGACACGTCACCACCTCATCACGCGTCATCAGCGAATTGACAGATTCGAGCGTCACGCTCATATAACAACCCCCGCACGTGTGATCGCTCCGCTTGCCGTTCAGCTGCGAGACCTCAGCCAACACTTCCCCGTTGAACCGGTCCGCAAGACGCTCAAAAAGGGACAATTCCTTACTCGGCACGTTCGCTGCCGCATCGTTACGCCGCGACAGCAAGCCCACGATTTCCTTATCCAAGCCCGCCTGCTTCTCGGCCGCCTCTGCCCGTATCGTTGCGAGACGGCCTTCTTCCTGCGCCACCGACTCCTCGATCTCCTTACACGCAATCCGATCAGCGTCAATCTGACTCAACAGCGACAAAATCTGATCTTCCAGCTTGGACTTGTCCGCCTTCTCCGTATTGATACGCGTCAGAATCGCGCTGTAGTCCTTGTTTGTTCGCGCTTGATTGAGCGCTAAACGCAGCTTGGCGATATCCTCATCCCCGCTCTTGAGCTCCAATTCCAGCCGGTCGTGCTGCAGACGCGTCAGCTTGATCTCTTCGTGCTTAGCGGCCACCGCTTCGGTCAATCGCTGGATCTGTTGCTCCTGCCGACGGACAACCTGCTGAGTTTGTCTGAGTCGTTGCTGTTTCTTGCGTAACTCGGTCTCTATTGACTGTAAACTGACCAGAGAACTCAAAAGCGGACCCATGACTCTCCTCTACTGCTTTAGCTCAATCTATGCACTTTTCACTTCACCCCGACTGCGGCCCGCCCCCGCACGCCTCAAGAACCGCTCGCCATGCTTATTATCCCAAGGCAACGGCCAAATGCAAGCAGGAAAATTCACGAAATTACTCCGCCTCGCCTGCATCCCCTCGACCCCGCCAATTACCCAGACGCTACGCGGGCCCTTACGTCGCCACCATGGGCACACTCGCACAGCCCCGTGACGAGCTCGCTACATATCATTGACCCGCCACTAACGCTGCCGTATAACACTACCCGGCCCTGATGGCCCAATGCCTTACTGGCCTCCCGCACCGTCCAGACCGCCAGAACAAACCACTGCTAGCGAGCCCTGCCCATGGAGTTGACAACCAAAGAAGATAGTGACGGTGTCGTCTTCGCCGTCAAGGTCGTCCCCGGAAGCTCTCGCACCGCTCTGGCGGGCCTGCTGGGCTCCGAACTCAAAGTCACCGTAGCTGCCCCCCCAGAAAAAGGCCGCGCCAACAAGCAATTGCTCCAGTCGCTCGCCAAAGCCCTCGGACGCCCGGCCAAAACACTCACCGTTGTCGCAGGTCACACCAGCCCACACAAACAGGTCCGTGTCAAAAACATGACGCGAGACCAACTCCACCAGGCCCTCGAAAGCCTGCTCTGAACATGATCCCACCTTCCACACACACCGCCTATATCGCCCTCGGCAGCAACATCGGCGACCGACCTGCCCTCCTGGCCCAGGCCCTGACACTCCTCGACGAACACCAGCACATTCACCTTTGCCAGGTCTCTACCACCATCGAGACCGCACCCGTTGGCGGCCCTCCCGGCCAACCGGCCTTCCTCAACGCCGCTGCCGAACTCGCCACCCACCTGCCCCCCACCGACCTGCTTGCTGTCATGATCGACATCGAAAACCAGCTCGGACGCCGACGCGACCAACACTGGGGCCCCCGCACCATCGACCTCGACCTGCTCCTCTACGACCACACCGTCCTTGACGAACCGCAACTCAAGCTGCCACACCCACTTATGCACAAAAGAACCTTCGTCATGATACCCCTCGCCCAAATCGCCCCCCACGCTTGGCACCCCCTCCTGCAAAAAACTGCCCAGCAAATACTCGACGATCTCTGCTGAGCCCGATATTGCATGAGCCCACAACGCTGCAGCCCGGCAAAAAAAAACTGAAAAACGAAAAACCGTGAAATATCCGCCCTGAGCTGTTATGCTGGGCCAACCGGCAGCAGCTGCGCCCACCGCCTCGGCGGCAACACGCTCCACCTGTTGCCACGCTCCATTGGGCCGGGCCACGGGGCCCGTTTTCAACAACTTCAGGCTCCGCAAGGATGTGGTATTATGCCTCGGTTAGGACTTATTGCTGTAGCGGGCATCATCGGCGTTGGCAAGACCACCCTCGCCCGACAACTCGCCCACACCTTTGACGCACGCCTCGTCCTCGAAGAATACGACCGAAACCCCTTCCTGCCCGCCCAGCTCGCCGGGGACCCCCACGCCGCCCTGCCCAGCGAACTATCCTTCCTGCTCAGCCGTGCCCGCCAACTCGAAAAACGCACCCTGGCCCACTGCAACACCGTTGTCTGCGATTACCTCTTCGACAAGAACCGCCTCTTCGCCCGCCTCAACCTCACCGAGAGACAATTGGCCATCTACGACGAAGTCGAACAGCCCGTCCGCGCCCTCATCGCCCCCCCCCGAGCCGTCGTCTACCTCCACGACGATGTCGAACGATGCCTCGACCGCATACACCGACGAGGCCGCACCTTTGAACAATCCATTTCCCTTGATTATCTCCGCACGCTTGCCAGCGAATACGACGCCCTCATCGCTGCCTGCCCGCCCGCCGCCGTCTTCCGCATTGACTGCCGCCAACACGATTGCCGCCGAGCCGAAACGGTCGAACATGTCGCCAATCTACTCCGCACCCGGCTTGCATCGCCCTTGCCCTCCGACCACGCCAACTAGCCCGCATCCTTCATGAATTCCTGGCTATGCCGCCATAAACCCATTCCTGCAAGTCGTTTACAAGAAATACGGCAACTCTGGGCGGCAACAGGCCGTTTCAAGCGGGGGTTCTTCCTTCGCTCCAAGGCCCCACGCTCGTTCTCCCGCAGGCATACAAGCCCATACGGCCAGGACCGATAGGGCCGGCAACGCTGCCGCCGGGCCAAAAAAACCGCTGCAAAACGAAAACCCGTGAAAAATGCGGGCTTGCTACTGACCCCTCACGCTACGCCGACCAGCTCGATCTCGAACGTCAACGCCTGGCCCGCTAACGGATGGTTACCGTCCAGCGTCAGCGTCGTCTCACTGATCTCCGTCACTGTCACCGCCACCTGACGGCCGTCAGGCTGGCCCACCTGCAGGCGGTCGCCTACCTTGGGTTCGAGCCCGTCGGGCAACTTCTCCCGCGGAACCTGCACCACCATCTCTTCCCGACGCTGGCCATACGCCTGATCCACCGCGATCTTTGTCGTGGTCTTCTGCCCCTTCTCCATACCTACCACCGCGTCCTCAAAACCCGCGATGACCTGCTTTTCACCAATGGTGAACTCCAACGGTTCCCGCCCGCTCGATGAGTCAAACACCGTCCCGTCATCCAGCGTGCCCGTGTAATGCACCTGAACCTTGTCGCCGCTCTTGGCCTGGGTCATATCGTTCCTTTCCTTTTTTGAGTCCTTGCCGCCCCACTGGCCCAGTCTTTACGCAGACACGATGGGACAAACCTGCTCGCCCGCCGCCACGTTGCTCCCGCTTATACCGCCGCCGCCTCCACCGTGACAGCTAAAAAATCTAAGAGTCCACGCTTTAACGCGTTCTCCCGCATCGTCCACACGAAAATGCAGTACCTCTTAGCAACCTTTTTTGCTTTTACTTTCCATAATATCGGCCTATCTTGGCACTCATGCTGCAAGTTGAAACGGTAAAACAGGTTCGCGAATATGTCGCAAAGGCACGCGCCGCCGGCAAACGCATCGGCCTCGTGCCCACCATGGGCGCCCTCCACCAGGGCCATCTCTCCCTCGTCAAAGCCTCCAAGGCTCAATGCGCCTGCACCGTCGTCAGCATCTTCGTCAACCCCACCCAGTTTGGCCCCGATGAAGACCTTCAGGCCTACCCATGCACACTCGATGCCGACCGACAGGCCTGCCACGACCTGGGCGTCGACCTTCTCTTCGTCCCCACGGTCCAGCAAATGTACCCCCAACCCCAACTCACCTGGGTTAACGTCGACAAACTGCCCGACCACCTCTGCGGCCAATCCCGACCTCAACATTTCCGCGGCGTCTGCACCGTCGTCGCCAAGCTCTTTAACATCGTCCAGCCTGACCTGGCCTACTTCGGCCAGAAGGACGCCCAGCAACTCGCCATCCTTCGCCGCATGGCCGCCGATCTCAATCTACCCGTCCAAATCCAGGCCTGCCCCATCGTCCGCGAACCAAACGGACTAGCCATGAGCTCCCGAAACCGCTATCTTAGTAGCCAGCAGCGACAACAAGCACGCTGCCTGAACGACGCCTTGACGCACGCCCAACAACTGATTAACGCCGGCCAACGCGACGCCGACACCCTGATACAGGCCATACGCCAGATTATTGACGCCTGCCCGGATGCGCAGGTGGACTATATCTCCCTGGTCGACCCCGAGCTGCTCCAGCCCATGAGTGTACTCGACAGAGACGCACTGATCGCACTGGCCGTCAAAATTGGACCCGCTAGACTCATTGACAACCGCCTGGTACGACCACCGGGCACAACCGACACAGCAAAGCAAACATGATCACAATTAGCCCTCATACCCAAACCTGCGGGTCTTGTGGGCACCTTATGAGGCAATAATATGCAGATTTCCGTACTCCATTCGAAAATTCACCGCGCCACCGTCACCGAGGCTCAACTCGACTACGAAGGCAGCCTCGGCGTCGATAGCGCCCTCATGCAGGCCGCCGGCCTCGTCCCCTACCAGAAAGTCCTCGTCGCCGACGTCACCAACGGCACCCGGCACGAAACCTATGTCGTCCCGGCACCCGCCAACTCCGGCAGCATCTGTGTCATGGGCGCCGCCGCACACCTGGCCAAGCCCGGCGACCTCGTCATCATCATGGCCTTTGGCCTGATCGACGCCGAAAAAGCCGCCGACCATCACCCCCGCATCGTCCTTGTCAACGACAAAAATCGCCCCAAGAAAACACTCTAATGGCTCACACCGCCGCTATGACAACACGTGCACTCGTCCTGACTGCCTGAGGCCCCCCTACAACCCGAGATGATGCATGCGCCCTGAACTTATCCACATTCCCGGAATCTACCTGAGCATCCCCAGCTACGGCGTCATGATGGTCCTCGGCTTTATCGCCGCCTTGACGCTCGCTCGACTGCGATCACGCCGGCTCGGCGAAGACCCCGACCACATCACCAACTTCGGCATCTACGCCCTCATCGCCGGCGTCCTCGGCGCCCGAGCCATGCACGTCATCCACCTCTGGCACGAATACTACCAGTACCACCCCACCGAAATCCTCGCCATCTGGTCCGGTGGCCTCGAATTCCTCGGCGGTGTCCTCGCCGCCATCCTCGTCATGGTCGTCTACTTCCGACGCAGAAAACTCGCCGTCTTCAAATTCCTGGATATCCTCGCCCCCGCACTCATGCTCGGCCTCGCCTTCGGACGCCTTGGCTGCTTCCTCAATGGCTGCTGCTTCGGCGCCGTCTGCGACCTGCCCTGGGCCATACGCTTTCCCCCCGTCGTCTCCCACACCACCCGCGCCGTCACCCCCAACGGCCACGTCGACCTCAACTACAGCTACCCCTACGCCTATCAGTTAACACCAGATCTCGAACGACCAGGCCAAGAGCAAACCATCGACCTGCCCCCCGCCTACTACGACGGATACTCCGACGGCCAGGGCCACTGGGCCAGCGCACCCGAATTCATCGAGCCCGAACGTCGCGAGCAATTCTTCCCCCAACCCAAAGACCCCTCCGACCTCACCCCTCAACAAATCGAAGCCCTACGATGCGATCACCCCATGCACCCCATACACCCCACCCAGTTATACTCCCTCCTCAATGCCCTGCTACTGGCTGGCGTTCTCACCCTCGTATTCCGCCGCTACCGCTACCACGGCCAAATCTTCGCCTATATGCTCATCCTCTACGGCCTGGCACGCTTCGCCATCGAAATGCTCCGCACCGAGCCCATCTTCTTCGCCGGCCTGACCATCTCCCAGAACATGGCCCTATGGGCCGTCGCTGCCGGCATCCTCACCATCCTGCTGCGACGTCGCACCCCCCTCACTCTCCCGGCCCCCGCACAACAACCCCCTCAGTCCGATAAACACGCCTCAATCAATAAATCCCCCGCCAAACGACGCCGACGCACGCATCGCCACGAGTCCTGATCCGCTAGAAAATCCACCCGCGCAACCTCCGCACCACCCCCGATCCTCACCGGCGCCACGTACGCCACCACCTTATCCGCCAGCGACGCCTCATAAAAACTACGCAGCACCTTCGCCCCCCCCTCCTCCAGCAACTCCGTCACCCCTCGCTCCCCCAATCCACGCACCACTTCACGCACATCCAACCCCCCCGGCCCCGACGCCACCGGCACAATATCACAGCCCAGCTCGTACAACGCCCCCACTTTCTCCTGCTGCTCCGCTACCGCCTCCCTGCTCGCAAACACCACCAGACGCCACGACGTCGCCGTCTGCACCAGCTTGCACTGCTCCGGAATCCGAAGATCACTGTCCAGCACCACCCGCATCGGCTGAAAGTGCCGACCCTTCAGCCGCACCGTCAGCAGAGGATCGTCCGCCAGCACCGTCCCTATACCCACCAGCACCGCCGTGCACCGACTCCGCAACCTATGCGCGTGCCGACGCGACTTCTCATTCGATATCCAACGTGACGCCTCGCCAGACCCCTCACCTTTCGCCTGAATAGGCCACGCCAGCCTCCCGTCCTCGCTCTGAGCCCACTTCAAAATCACCAAAGGCCGATGAGACTGCTGCAGCATGATAAACCCACCGTTCAACTTCCTTGCCTCAGCCTCGCAGAGCCCCACCGTCACATCCAGCCCCGCCTCACGCAGTCGCTGAGCCCCCTTGCCCGACACCGCCGCAAACACATCCAGCGTTGCAATCTCCACCCGCCCGATCCCCGCCTCGATCACCGCCTCCGTGCAAGGCCCCGTCTTGCCCACGTGGCAACAAGGCTCCAGCGTCACGTACATCGTCGCCCCCCGCACGTCCACCTGACCCTTGCGACATTGCGACAACGCCTCCACCTCCGCATGAGGCCCGCCAAAACGCCGGTGATACCCCTTGCCCACCACCTGCCCCTCCTTCACAATCACCGCCCCCACCATCGGATTCGGCGCTACCCAGCCCGCACCCTTCGCCGCCAGCCTTAACGCCTCCCGCATATACTCAAAACCTGCTTGTTCATTCATGACTCCCATTATATAGCTTCGTCACAACAACAAAAGAGACAAACCACCCCTTGCCTCAAGCCCCCTTAAGCCTTAAAATACGTCCCTGATCGGCAACTAACCTGTTCCAGGGGGTTTTGGAGGCCGCTACTCATGCCGCTTATGACGAAACTGTTGGCACAGATCGACCCCGACGCGCTGGCCAAAATGCAGCAACAAATCCTGGAAATACACGAACGCGTCGCTGAGCAACCTCTCTGGGCCTTCAAACTCATGTGGCTCCTGCCACTCCTGCTCGTCGTTGCCGTCTTCATCCTCTTCCAGCGACAGAAAAAAATCGCCCAAAACCAGGTCGGCTTGGCCAAACTGCTCGACCAGTTGATCGACCGCTCCAAATAGCACCCGACCAACGTGAGCACCCACACCATGAAGCAATTTCTCCACGACATCGTCGCACAGGCCGGCAAAATGGCCCTCGACTACCGCGCTCGCCTCGGCGAACTCGTCGTCGAACGCAAGTCCATCAACGAAATTGTCAGCACCGCCGACCCCGCCATCGAAACCTTCCTCACTACTGAGATCCGACGCCGCTACCCCGGCCACGCCATCTTCGGTGAAGAGCACGGCCACCACAGCGGCTCACAATACCGCTGGCTTATCGACCCCATCGACGGCACCACCTGCTTCGTCAGAGGCCTGCCCTTCTTCGGCGTCTCCGTCGGCGTCGAAAAAGACGACAAACTCGTCCTCGGGGCCGTCTATCTGCCTGCCCTCGACGAATTCTTCGAGGCCCAACGCGACCACGGTGCCTTTCTCAACGGAAAACCCATCAACGTCTCACAACACGCCCGTCTGCAAGAAAGCGTCTTGGCCACCAGCGTCGGCTGCATCGGCTACGGCCCCGAAAAAGACAACCTCGCCGCCATCACCGCCATCAAACCCAACATCCTCACCCTCCGCAATTTCGGCTCCGCCGCCATGCACTGCTGCTACGTCGCCTGCGGACGCCTCGAAGGCTACTGGCAACCCAGCGCGCGACCCTACGACGTCGCCGCCGGCCTGCTCATCGTACACGAAGCCCGCGGACGCTTCTCCGACTTCAATGGCCGTCTCCAAAATCACTATCACCAGGTCGTCGCCTCCAACGGACTCATCCACGACGATATGGTCGACATCCTGAAAAAAACGCTCTAGAAAACAAAAGGACGGGAAATGTTCTGCCTAACCGTTTTGAGCGACAATAGCCACTTCAGAGCATCTGCGTAGACGTGAAACGTCTTAAACGATAACCCGTACGTTTCCCGTGCCGACTCCTCCAGAAACTTCAAATCGATTTCCGTTTCGTTCGATACCAATACAGCTATCCGCGTCCCCGACGGAAACGCACCCGATAGACTCGCCGTCAACCCGTACGCCTCGATTAGCGTCACCGGCCGCTCCACCTCTCGACCGTCAAAAAGAACCCGACGCCACCGCCGCTCCCGCAACACCTCAGCCACATGCGCTCGCACCGCCTGAAAATCCGCAATCGACACCGCCCCCTCGCTCCGCACCAATACGCTCTGCTCCTCTTGCAGCAACCGCACTTCAGCTGACATCACGCTACCTCCATTCAGAAAACATCACCAGCATTTCCGTCAGATACACCCTCTCCCGACTCTGACGCACCAACCCCTCCACCTTCCCCACCATCCAAAGCGTAGGCCGTC
>CAYNXW010000017.1:0-18459 GCA_964401265.1 uncultured Pirellulales bacterium
AAGGATCCCCCAATGGCAAGTATCTCCCATGGCCTGCTGATGGCGCTGCCGCACTCATTGCGCCACCGATTCTCGTCATTAGACAAATACACCAGAGAAATCACGGTGCGGCAATTGGATGCGCGCCACCTGTCAAAAGTGCAACGACGCCAATTTCTCCACGATCATCTTGCTGATATCCAGGCGGCCGTCTTGGTAATCGTTGTCTGCCGGTATCTCGAAGACGGTATCAAGGCGGCAGAGGGTGCGGTTAACATTGCCAGATCGTTCGACGTGGATGGCTTCACGGTGGGCAGCACGGATTTCTCAGAGGGCTCGCGGGATATTGCCGCCTGGAAGAGGGTGCACTCCAAGCTGGTGTTGCTCTTGGGTGAGTATCAAATTGATCAATTCGCAGCAGGCCGTTACCCGTGGGATTACGTTGCGAACATGCTAAGGGTATTGCTCGATGCGCAAATGGATTGATGTAGACAAGGCTGGCCATACGATCAAGGCTTTGTTCGCTGCAAATAGCCAGGCGATATCCCACTTTGGGCGTACCGTAAACCAGGTGTTTGAGGCGTTTACCTTTTGTGCTGTGGTGAAATGGTATGAAGAGAACGGCTGGAGCGTCGAAATCGTTAATCCGTTTGATCCCAAAATACAGCAGCCGGGCAGGTTTATCAGATTAAAATTCAGTACGCGTGGACGGCCTGGTGGATATTCCTATGCTCGTTGTACCAAAGATGGCGAAGAACCCATAGAAGTACGCCATCAACTGCGCGTTGCGACGTATCATTATAAGGGCGGTTACCCCCACGCAAACATCTGCCTGGATGTCGCCATTGTACGCTGCGAGCAAGGCGCGCTTGACGCCTATCGGACTGATGATGCCGTTCCAAACTCGCTCCTCGTAAGCTTCGGCGAAGCTAAACACATGTCTGCTTACGCAGAGTTGGTCGCCAGCTTCGTGGGCCTCGTCCATGAATTGCAGCCTGCCCGGCTGAAATGTGTTCGACGAGGTAATTGGGAGCGAAACCACGTTGCGCCATTCCTCTATGTCAGCGGGCACTTGTTTTCGACCGCAAAGGGCATTTACAAAACGATCCAACGGCGCAAATACGACATCGATATCTATTGCGATACGGTGGAATTAGCCACGGGGTTCAATCTGCCAAAATGCAAGCCACCTACTGCCCTGCAAACTTCCAAATAATCCCCGTTAATCCCGTCACGAAATCTGATCTTCTTCGTGTGCTTCGTGGCCTTCGTGGTGAAGCTCTTCTCTTCTGAAACTCCGTGTTCTCTGTGCTCTCTGTGGTGGGTTTTTCTGTCTTTCTTGAAAGCAATGTTATCGGTGGTTGCTCTTCTTAATCCGTGTAATCAGTGTAATCCGTGGTTCGCTTTCTCTTGTCCGTCTCCGCGCGGTTATCCTGTCAATCTTGTTAATCCTGTCCAAGAGTTTTTGTCTTCTCTGCGGTCTCTGTGTTCTCGGCAATTTTGTGTGGTGTTTTGGTCTTGTCGGGGTGCGGTGGGGGTGCTATGCTTCTTGGGCAGGACCAGTCAGGAGGAAGCGATAATGAACGATGACAGCTCCATGTCGGGCGAGGCGTTGTATGAGTTGGTGCTGACGCGGCGGCAGATAGCCTTGATTCGGGACGAGACGTTTTACCCGGAGCCCGAGGAGTTGTTGGGCGTGGTGGATCGGCGGGGCGTACGGTTGCATTTGCCGCTGTGGGTCTACGAGGATATGCAGGGCCACGTGGCCGCGGCGGCCAATCACTGCAAGGACCGCAAGCTGCAGGGGGAACTGGATAAGCTTTTTGACCGGTTGGAGGATTTTCTGGATTCGGTCGCCTGAAAGGCGGCGTGAGGACGGATGCGGCAATGGACGAAGAACGCGAGCAGGTGGTGGTCGGGGCGTTGGAGGCGATGGGGGATCCACGCACCATGTTGCGTTGGCGCCGGGGCGAGCCCGATTACGTAGCGGCTGTGGCTTTGACGGAGGCGGATGTGCCGGTGCTGCTGGCGACGGCGCGGCGGTGGCTCGAGCGGGAAAACTGGCCGAAGGATAAGGACGACCTGAGTATCTATGCGCCGATTCACGCCTGGCGGGCGCTGGGTCAGTTGCGGGCGTCGGCGGCTGTCGGCACGTTGCTGGGCCTGCTCGACGGGCTCGATGACGCAGACGACGACTGGTATCTCGAGGAAATGCCGGAGGTATTTGGTCTGATCGGACCGGCGGCTCTGGCGGAGCTGGCGACCTACCTGGCCGATGACGGGCACAGGCTGTTTCCGCGCATCTGCGTGGCCAATGGTCACTGTTGTGTGGGGCAGCGTTACCGGCGGCGCGCGAAGCGGTGTTGGCGGTCCTGACGGAGCAATTGCGGCGGTACGAGGTTAATGAGCACGAGCTTAACGCTTTCCTGATTTCCTACCTTCTGTCGCTGGGCGCTGTGGAAGCGGCGGAGGTGATCGAGCGGGCGTACGCCGCCCGGCGCGTGGATGAGGAAATCGTGGGTAACTGGGATACGGTACGTCGGGACTTGGGCGTCACAGGGCTCGGCCTCGTTCCTGAGGAGCAGGCCAGGCGGCGGCCGTCCTTTGGGCTGTGGGGGGCTTCGCCTGAGCCGCAACATGGGCGAAGCCAGGCGCGGCAACAGCGTCGACAGAATCGCAAACGCCAGAGGCAGAATCGCAAACGCAACCGGCGATAGAGGTTGTTGTCGTGCGGGGGGGGGCAATGCGTGCGAATCGGCGTCAGCAGCGGTTCTTCTTCTTACTCCGTGTAATCCGTGGTTAGGTTTTCTTGTCCGTCTCCGCGCAGCGGTCCTGTCACTCTTGTGAATCCTGTCGAAGAGTTCTTGTCTTCTCTGGGGTCTCTGTGCCTCTGTGGTGAGGTCTTGAGTTTTGAGGCCGATAAGTGGTTTTTCGCGACGGGCGGTGGTGTAACGTCTTGTTGTGGATGGGTTTACGGCAGGGGTGCGGGCCGTCAAGGTCCATATATGGCAGCTGCTTGGTCTCTAAGTCGACTTACTTTGTCTTTGGGCAGGCTTACTTTGTGACAGAGCAGACTTACTTTGTGTCTGGGACGGCTTACTCTGCGGCTAAGTCGGCTTACTTTGCAAGCAAGTCGGCTTGCCTTGCGGCAGAGTCGAGTTGCTTTGCGGTTCGGAAGGCTTTGTCGGGGGTGGGGCGGGGCTGCTGTGTGCTAACGTCGAGTTGCCAGGAGGTTGGGCAGGCTTGCTTTGGGGCAGAGGCGGCGTGGTTTGCTTGTGGGCGGCTGGTGTGTGTGGCTGGGGCGGTGTGAGGGGCAGAGGCGGCAGGTTAGGGATTGTCGGGGGCGGTGTAGAAGGAGAGTTGGTCGACGAGGATGTCGGCGTCGAATTCTTTTTTGATGGCGACGATGGCGATGGTTTTGAGGGTGGCGGTGTCGAGGGTGTTGGCGAGGGAGAAGGGCTGGAAGGTGTCGAAGGGTAGTTTTATGGTCTGCCAGGTTCCGTCGGTCCCGAAGGTGGCCTGGTAGTATTGCCAGGGTAGCCAGGTGTGTTTGGTGCGGAGGTGGATGGCGTAGGCTTCGTTGTTGCCTTTGACGACGACCTGGACGCCGGTAAAGGGGCGGGCGTCGAAGTACTTGGCCTTGGGGTTGAGTTTGGTGCGGGCCTGGATGAAGCCGCCGCGGTTTTCGAGGGAGAGTGAGCCGGTCATGCGGAGGCAGGGTCGGTTGTCCCACTGGACGATGTCGATGGCGCCGGTGGAGCGGCCTCCCATGACCTGGTCGGAGATGAATTGCCATTGTCTGGCGGCGGGTGGGGTGTCGTTCTGGCGGGCGAAGTCGTCGATGAGCAGGTCGCGCGGCTGGGGCATGGGCAGCACTGTGGTTTGCTGGAGGCTGTTTTCTTTGCAGCTGGTCAGGGCCAGGCAGCTGAGGGACAGCGGCAGTATGAGCAGGGTGGCGGTGGGGGTTTGATGAGTCTTTTTCATATCTAATGGTATGCGGTTGTGGGGGCTGGGCCACCTGGAAGAGGGGGATTCTTTCGACGGTGCGGCGGGTTTTCGGGCGTCTGGCGGCGGAGGCAGGTTGTTGTGGGTGGGCGTATCGGCGCGGTGGTGGCGGGGTGTGCAGGGAGGCGGGATTTTTTTTTGGATGGGGCAGGTTGTTGTGGCTTGGGCAGTTAGGGTGCAGGGAGGTGGTGTGGGGGGGCTGCGACGGGCGCGAAGGTGACGATTGGTCCCAGGGTGGAGGTAGTGTGAGCGGCGTGCGGGTACGGGGCCGATGACGAGGGGCGAGGGTAGGCGATGGCGTTTGATTTTTCGGTGTTTGGTGACGGTGGTCCGGACGAGGCGTTTGTGGAGTACCTTCTGCAAGAGCAGGGGATGGATCAGGTGCTGCATTACGAGAGGTTGTGGCAGTATTACCGCAACGAGATGCGTGAGGTGGCGTTGGATGGTTCGTGGCGGGATGGGGCCAATGAGAGTGCGCGGCCTTACCGTCAGAGTCAGGAGTATGGTCTGCCGAGTCGTATCACGGGGACGCGGTACGGGTTTTATGGCGGGACGCTCAGCGGTCGGGAGGCGGAGGGGGTTCGCCGCAAGGAGGTGGTGGTTGAGAATGATATTTCGTGGCGGATTGACGCCATGGTGGATTTTCTGTTTGGCAAGCGGGTGGGGATCCATTCGCGGGCGGCGGATGCGGGTCGCGCCGAGCAGATCGAGCGGGTGTTGAGTGCGGTTCTGGATGCGAATGGTGGGGCCAGTTATCTGCAAGAGTTGGCGTTGCTGGGCAGCGTGTACGGGTTTGTGGATGTGATAGTACGGTGGCGGGGAGGAAACGGCGGCGAGGATGGTGTGGACTTGGCGGGCCGGCAGCCTAGAAGTTTTGAGGCAGTGCTGCAAGCGGTACGAGATGTGATGCTGGAGGCGATTGAGGCGCCGCGAAGTCTGCCTATTCTCGACGAGCAGGATTATCGCACGATGCGGTACTACGTGCAGCATTTCTGGCAGCGGCACAACGTGCTGGCGGATTCGGAGGGGCCCTTGCGGACGACGAACGGGCGGGGGCGTTTGACGAGTCGTCAACGGGAGACGCACAATGTGGAGGTGTTGGGGCCAGATGCGTGGCAGCGGTATGAGGACGCGGTGCTGGTGGGTGAGGGTGTCAATCCGCTGGGGGTGGTGCCGGTGGTGCACATTCAGAACATGCCTTTGCCGTTGCGTTACGAGGGACAGAGCGACGTGGAGCCTTTGATTCCGTTGCAGGACGAGTTGAATACGCGTTTGAGCGATCGGGCGAATCGTATCACGTTTCAGAGTTTCAAGATGTATCTGGGTAAGGGGATCGAGGGGTTCGAGGAGCGGGTGATATCGCCGGGTCGGATGTGGGCGACGGAGAATCCGGAGGCGCGGATCGAGGAGTTTGGGGGGGACGCGGGCAGTCCGAGCGAGTTGGAGCATATTGGTTCGATCCGGGAATCGCTGGACAAGGCGAGCGGCGTGGCGTCGGTGGCGGCGGGGATATTGAAGGGGCGGATCGGGAATTTGACGAGTGCGGTGGCGTTGAAGGTGACGCTGATGGGGGTGCTGGCCAAGACGGAGCGAAAGCGGCGGAGCTACGGCAAGGGGCTGGGGGATATGTGTCGGATGATTCTGTTGCTTCTGGATAAGACGGGTGTGTTTCCGACCGAGCCGGCCGAGCGGGAGATTGAGATACACTGGCCCAGTCCGCTGCCGGAGAATCTGATGGAGAAGCTGCAGGAGGCCAAGCTCAAGCGGGAGTTGGGCGTGCCGGCGGAGGCGGTGTTGCGGGAGCTGGGTTACGGTGAGACGGTGGGGCAGTCGTGAGAGGAGCAGGCGGAAGAGAGAGAATCTTTAGATTCTGAGATTTCGGGTTAAGGTTACACAGGGTTAACGCCCCCCTACTAACGTAGGGGGCTTTAAGAGGCGAGGGTAAGGGATATGATAGATAAGCGGAGGACAGTATGTCGCAGGAGCAGTTAGCCCACTGTGAAGGGGCGTTGGGGTCATCGGGTGTGGAAGGCGTGGAAGGGCCAGAGGCCGACGCGGCGGAGCAGCGGCTGGTTGAGGAGGCGAGTCAGTTGGTGCCGGTGGGTGAGGCGATCCGTTATCGCAAGCGGGCGCAGGCGGCGGAGCAGCGAGTGGAGGCGTTGCGGGGGGAGCTGGAGGAGCGAGCTCGGCAACAGGCGACGGCGGAGGCGCGGGCGGAGGCGGCGGCGAGCCAGGCGGAGCTGGTGGAGCGTTTGGCGCGTGCGGGTGCGAGCGACCTGGAGGTGGCGCTGCTTCTGGCGGAGAAGCGTCGGGCGTCGGCAGGGCAGACGTGCAGCGCAGAGCAGTTGGTGGGCCAGTTGCGGCAGGAGCGGCCGGAGTTGTTTGGTGGGGGCGGCGTGTTGCCGGGGGTGTCGTTGGCGACTCCGACGGCGGGGGCGCGGTCGGGTTTTGCAGGCCGGGGCAACCGGTTGGGGCAGGTGGCCGATCAGGTGCGTCGCAGCGGCAGTCGGCGGGACATGCAGGCCTACTTGCGTTTGCGGCGGTCGGTGCAGCGTTAGGCGAGGGCGCACAGGGTGTTGGTTTGGTGGAGTATTCGTGGTTGGTGGAATGTGGTGAGTGAAGCGGGCGGGCGTTTGGTTCGCTTGAGGTAAGGTGTTGCGGTTGACGCAGCAGAGCGTTGGACAGAGACAGAAAGAGGTATAGTAGATGAGTTTTACGGGTAAGGCAACGTATTCGGCGGGGACGACGCTACCGGAGTTGGCGGAGGATGTATCGGATCTGGTGGGGATTGTGTCGCCGTTTGAGACGCCGTTGTTGGAGGTGTTGGGCGATGCGACACATGCGGCTCGGAGCACGCATCATGAGTGGCTGGAGGACAGTCTGCTGCCGAACAAGGACGCGGTGAATGACAGCACGTTTACGGATCCGGCGGCGGATACGGACTTTGTGGTGGATAACGGGGATCGGTTCCGTGTGGGGGATCAGATTCAGATTGAGGGCAGTGGGGAGTTGATGCTGGTGTCGGGCATCAGTACGAACACGCTGACGGTGGTTCGCGGTTACGCGGGGACGACAGCGGAGGATCTGGCGGACAACCAGGTGGTGAACATTCTGGGCAACGCGGCGTTGGAGGGTGCGGCCAAGCCGACGGCTCGGTTTACGAATCGGGTGCGTCGGGGCAATTACACGCAGATTTTGACGGCGGCGGTGGAGGTTTCGGGCAGCGACCTTGCGTCGCGGCAGCTGGGTCTGGCGGACGAGCTGGACTATCAGAAGCAGGAGCGGTTGCGTGAGCTGTTGCGTGATTTGGAGAACACGGTGATCAACGGTGGTCAGCCGGCGGCCAATCCGCAGGGTTCGGCGTCGGTGCGTCGGACGCTGAAGGGGATCGTGCAGCATCTTTCGACGAACGTGTTCGCGACGGGTGAGAGCGGATTTCCGTCGGGGACGGGTCTGGACGAGGCGAAGATCAATTACGCGTTGCGGCGGATCTGGGAGACGAGCAGTGCGGGTGTGGATTTGATTGTGGTGAACGGGTACCAGAAGCGTCAGATCAACAACTTTGTGGCGGACAGTCGCAGTTACGGGCCGACGGATCAGACGTATCGGGACATGGTGGGCTATTATGACAGCGACTTTGGGCGTTGTCGTGTGGTGGTGTCGCGTTGGGTGCCACAGGACGCGGTGTTGCTGCTGGACAGTTCGCGGGCGGCGGTGTTGCCTTTGGCGGGACGTAGTTTTCACTTCAAGCCTTTGGCGGCTGGGGGCGACTACGAGTGTGGGCAATTGATCGGCGAGTACACGCTGGAGTTGCGGAACGAGGAGGCCCACGGGTGCATTCGCGGTTTGAGCACCAGCTAAGGTGAGTCGGAGGGACGGGTGAGCTGTCCGGCGAGGGCCAGCGTCTGGTGGGGCTGGGTTTGGCTCGGGGCGTATCCTTCGGGGTACGCCCGCCGGGCGGCCGCTACGTTTTTTGGGTTCACGTGGTCGCCGAGGCGATTCACCGCGGCTATGCCCCAAGCGTAAGAAAAGAGAGATAAGTTATGACGACGTTTTCGAGTGATGTGGACTTGTTGAAGTGGGAACCGGTGCTGTTTCGGGAGTTGGCCTGGGCGAGCCAAACGTTGTGTACGGGCAGTGACGGGGTGGTGAGTGGGACGACGCTGACGTCGGCTTCGGGTGCGTTTGAGGCAGCGGGGGTGCAGGCGGGTCACGTTGTTTATTTGAACGACGGAGCGGAGCTGGACGGGTGCTACGAGATTGTGTCGGTGGATTCGGCGACGCAGCTGACTGTGTCGGTGGTGCGGCAGAGTAGTGATGGTGCGGCGGTGGCGGCGCCGAGCGGGAGCGGCGTGAGCTATCGGGTGAGCACGTTCGATCCGCAGGCGGAGGAAGTGGCGTATGGGCTGTTGCAGTATTTTGGGATTGAGTCGGGGCGTGAAGATGGGGTGACGGTAGAGGAGATTGTGGACGGTCGCTCGTTGCGTCAGGCGGCGGTATGCGGGGTGCTGGCGGCGGTGTTTGCGGCGAGCGGTTGCGGTAAGGAGGATGCGAGCGGGCATTGGAAGAAGTCGCTGCATTACAAGCAACTGTTTCACACGGCGCGGTCGCGGGCGCGTGTAGGGATCGATACGGACGGTGATGGTGTGGGCGAAAGGGTGTTGAGCGGCGGCACAGTACGGCTGCGGCGTTTGTGAGAGTGAGCAGGCAATGGCGGATCGAGCGATCACATTTGGCGGTGTGGCGATTTTTGGACGGGGCGAGCACCGGTTGGAGGCAGGGGCCTGGCGGCGGGCGCAGGCGGAGTATGGTTTTGCTGGTTTGGATGGGTTGGCGAGCGTGGACTTAGGCCGACGGGGACGGGTGCTCAAGCAGAGCGGTTGTTTGTCGGCGGCGAGTGTGGGTGCGTTGACGGCCTTGGCGGAGCGGATCGCGGCGTGGGCGGACGGGCAGGCTTATACGCTGGTGGATGAGCGGGGTGTGTCGTACGACAATGTGCGGATGGACAGTTTCCGGCTGGTGGGGCCGATGCGGTCAGGGGCGCAGGCCTGTTGCGATTATGAGGCGGTTTACACACAGTTGAGCGAGCGGACGTAAGGGACGGAGCGTGCGAAATCGCACTTTTTCTTGCGTACCAATCGGGCGCGAAGAAGGTACAGGGCCTTTTAAGGGACGAAGGTCGTTTATCAGCCATTCTTCGGGTTGATTATTGAAAGTGCCCAATAGGCAAAAGCAAGGTAAAGGCCCTGTTGGGATGAAAGTTTCGAAGCAAGACACTGCGAAAGTTGACGGAGCGGAAGTGCATGGCGTTTGGAACGAGCGACATTGAGCAGGTGCGGGCCAGCGGTTTTCCGGGAGGGGCGGCAGGTGAGGGGGTATGGTTCTTGCCGGGTGTGGTATTGTTGCGTTGGCGGAGCGAGGCGTGTGAGAGGCTTTTTCAGGCGTATGTGGATGGTCGGTGGGCGGGTGTGACGTCGCATCCGGAGCAGCGGGAGCTGTTGGTAGCGTGCGAACATGAGCACCCGGCGGCGATAGAAGTTGTGTGGGTGAGTCCTGATTGCAAGTATGTGGATTACAGCGGGCACTTGAGCGGTTGGCATGAGGGGGACGGGGCGCACGCGGTGATTGAGGTGGTGCGTCAGGGGGTGTTGCCGGCGGACGGGACGGCCGTGTTGTACTGGGACGGGGGTACGGGTGCGGTGGACTACACGTCGGCGTTGGCGGAGCGGAGTATTTGGGCGGGTTTGAGTGAGACGTGGGGGTGGGGGCTGGACGGTTTTGGTGTGGGCGATTTTGGGTATAGCGGCACGGGGGCGCCGGGCTGGGGGCGAGGTGATTTTGGACGTGGTGAATTTGGTTTCGATGCTGACGCGTTGGAGTTTGTGACGGAGGCGCTGTCGCTGGGCACGTACCGTTTTGCGGTGCGGATACGGGACGGAGTGGGCAATCTGGACGACGGGGCAGCGGGAGAGTTGACAGTGGGGATCGACCCGGTCCCGGCCGGCCCCCGCGTGAGCATCGACAGTTACGATGAGCAGAGCGACAGGTTAGTGCTGCAGGTGGTAGGAGATTAGCATGGCGGAAGTGTATCCGAGCGACAGTGAGTTATTGAATCTGACGGTGGAAGACGAGACGGGTGTGGAGTACATCGAGACGGGCAAGGCACCGTACTATGTGGAGTTTCGCAAGCTGTTGTATCGGTTGCTGCTGGCGGGGCGTCGAGCGAACGATTTGCGTCTCTACGATGAGGGGGGGCTCTCGGTTGGCGTCAAGGCGGGTCGGTACTGGGCGGGGCGGACGCTACGACGTTACGCGGGTAGCAGCGGCAACGGCCTGGCGGACAATCAGGCGGCCATCTATGTCTATCTGGATGATTCAGGCAGCCTGGTGACGGACGAGTACAGTGGCTGGCCGGAGGTGAGCGAAAATCACGTGCGCCTGGCGGTGGTAACGACAAGCGGGGGCGACATTACGGCCATAGCGGATGCTCGTGATCATCATTTTGTGAATAGTTTTGCACCGGCTTTGGCGGATGGCGTGGTCAAGGCACCGATGCTGGGTTCGGAGACGGCGGGGGGTGTTATGGCGGGGGCGTTGGCGTGCAAGCGAATCGGCGGCGGCGAGCTGAAGGCGTTGTTGGACGGGAATACCAACGCGTTGTTTTCGGTGGCGGCGGGTGATCGGCCGGTGCGTGTGGCGTTGCTGGTGGCGACGGCGGCGGGCAGTGCGGCGACGGTGTCGATAGGATTTGACGCGACGGCGGACGGCACGGCGGCGGATGTGGATGGCTGGTTGACGGGCGTAGACGCCAACGCGACGGGTGTCAACACGAGCGACGGCGTTTGTGGCGGAGCGTATGTGCTGGCGGGCAAGGCAGCGGCGGGTGCCGGGACGGTGACGATAAAGGCCAGCGTGGACGTATCGGGCAGCTCGATAGTGGGTCAGGCATTGATGTGGTACATAGCAGGATAGGAGAGATCGAGATGCAGGTGATGGACTCGGTACATGTATGGCATGTCGCCAAGAGTGGTAATGATGCTAACAGCGGTCATGCCGGCCAGTACCCGGTCAATCTGGCCAACGACGCCAAGTTGACTATCGGTGCGGCGATCAGCGCGGCAGCGGCGGGCGACACGGTCATCATTCACCCAGGAACCTACGCGGAGGCGGTCTCGGTCGGCAAGGCGTTGACGCTGATCGGCACGCATCCGACGTTGTGCAAGGCCAGCAGCATTACTTTTACGTCGGGAGGCAGTGGCAGTTACGCATATCAGCTATCGGTAGACGGCAGCGGGTCAAGTGCCATTCAGCTACAAGGCAGCGACGACGTGACGCTGGAACGCTGTCGAGCGGTGACAACAGGGATTGACGGGTTCTATTTCACTCTGGCTCCAGAGCGGGTGCGTCTGATCGAGTGCTATGGCAAGAGCGGCTATGACGGAATACAGGCGGGCGACGCGATTGATTCGGTGTTCGAGCGATGCGTATTTGAATCCACCGGCACTACGACCAATTGTCGGGCCTTGACGACGACGAGCGATTGTCGCAATCTGCTGGTGAAGGACTGCATGTTACGGGCGTCCACGTCGAGCAATCTGGCGGTCTACGGAGCCAACATTCAAGGGCAGGCCATTCTCCAGAACTGTACCATCGAGGCGGCTTCCACCGCCAGAACGCGGGAGAAGGAAGTGGTGGGCGTGGGCTGTCAATACGGTGGCAGCAGCGGTCACGCGTTGGTGCTGGGGGGCAGTATTGATGTTTCGGGCGGCTCGCCGACGTTGGCCTTGTGGGGCAAGGTGGGCTATCTCATGGCGGACAAAGTGACCGTCAAGGGGGAGTTGCCGGATGTGATGATGCAAACGTACCTAGCCAATTCGGTGTCGGCTCAGGTGGTCGGCTCGGAGAAGTACAAGTTTCAAGACAGTGCGATCAAGCCCTTCAGTACGGACGACAAGTACAACGGCTGGCTGCTGACGTGGCTTTCGGGCAACAATATCGGCGAGACGGCCTACATCGACGACTACATTGACGCGGACGGGGAGATACAGTTCGACGCGGGCGACGCCTTCACCAACGACATCGAGGTCGGCGATGAATACCGCATGGACGTGATCTGCTACGGGGTCAAACAGGAAAGCACGGCCGTCGTAGCCGTGAGCAAGATCGCCCTGAACGGATTGCCGACTACGGGCGAGTTGGAGTACTTGACAGCGCGCACAGAGGCCAATGGTCGCGTGGACGTAGGGGCCGTCAATGGGGAATCTGGAGCGGCTGTGTCATTAGCGCGTTCGGCGGCGCTGAGGGGCAATAAGGCGGTGCAGGCCAAGGCGACAGGTACGATCCAGGTACGGGATGCCTATGATGGTGCGGATATGCTGGAAGTAACGCTGACGGAAGATGGCACGTCAATTACGCGTGAGATAACGGAGCTTTGAGTTGGACAGTCGTTTCTGCAACAGTCTGGTGGAAGGTGATTTTGGCGATGGGCTACTGCTACGGCAAAGCCTAACGGAGGGTGATTTCTGGTCGCTGCGAAGTGGTTGTTTTACGTTGCATCGGGGCTTGGGTAGTGCCGAAGCGATTGACTACGAGCGGATCGAAGCAACCACCTATACCGCAGGACTCTTCGTGCTGCCGTCATGGCTGAGTCACTTGGAGGGGATGGACACCTATTATGCCGTGCGGCGTGTTTCGGCCAGCGGCAAAGGTGAACTGGGCACCGGGGCTTTGGTGCGACTGTCCCTTGACGAGTCGGGGCAGCAGCGGTCGGCTCGGCCTAACCAAGTGAGTGGTCTGGAGGCGTTGGCAGAGGCCGGCGGCAAGATTCGGTTGCGTTGGTGGTATATGCCTGCAGGGCAGGAAGCAGGGCCTGACTTGTTTGCGGTCTACGGTGACGGCGGTACGGGCGAGGTGGACTACGGCGTGGCGGTGGGGACGGTGGCATATTGTGGAGCAGGTTCCTACGAGTATGTCAGCGAGGCGCACGCCGGGGGGCAAGCACGCCGATTCAGCGTGCGCAGCATAGCGGCCGATGGCACCGACGATGGGAACACGACCTGTGCCGGGGCAGTGGCTGATGATTGTGGGGGCAAAGGCCTTAACGGTATTGAGGCGCGTGTGGGGCTCTAACGGAGCGTGGCGACAGGCGTAGAGACGTCAGGCGTCTTCGAAAGCACTAGAGACGGGAAGGGCCATGATGGCTGAGAATGTAGTGACGTACACACCGCCAAGAGCGGCTGGGGGTTTGAGCCTGGGGGCGTTGCCAGTGGTTGTGGAGGTAGATGGTCGATCGGCGCCGTGGTTGTCATTGGTGGCGGTTGAGCGGCGCTGCGGCCCTAAGCTGAACGAGGCACGGTTTCGCGTGGCGAATGTATCGCAAATGTCGGCTGGTCGATTTGAGGACGTAGCGGAGCGGGCGTACCCGGGCCAGTCGGTGGTAGCGCGGCTGGTGTACCCGACGGACGGAGCAAGCGGTAGCCAAGCGGTCTGGCCTTTGTTTGCAGGCGTGATTTGTTCGGGTCAGGCGTCGCTGTCGGCGGAGTCGGAGGGGGTGGAAGTATTGGCATGCGACGGGTTGGCGTATCGGGCTAATGAGCCTGTTGCGGGACTTCGAGCGATAGGGCCGGGGGGGCAGCCGGTGTGGCTGGGGTCGGCTTCGGTAGCGTTCAATGCCGACGGACGGCCTAATTGCTCAGTCGAGGCAGTGTCGGTGTGTGGCCGATCGTATCAGGTCTTTGATCTTAACGAGACGGGTGCGACGCTCTGGACCTATGCAGCGGCGGTGCGTTACCTGGCAGGCGAGTACCTGGGCCAGACGGGGTACGAGGCTGTGATGTGGTCGGGGCTGGAGGCGTTGACGGCAGGTCAGACGCTGGATGATATAGATGTAACAGGTCTGCCTATTCTTGCAGCATTGAAACGACTATGTCAGCGGGCAGGTTTGGCATTTGGCGTAGCGCACGTGCCGGCGGGAGACGAGGTGCGTGACGTGCTGCATTTCTTTCGGGCGGACATAGGCCGTCAGGTGCACTTGCGGCACCAAGCAGCCGGCGAGAGGCTGAACTTGCAACAGACAAATCTAGTGCGCTGTGAGGCAAAGTCTTCACAGCCCGGTGAAGCGTTGCAGGTAACTGGCTGGGGAGATTTCAAGCGTTTCGAAGGCACATTCACTTTGACGGGAGGCTGGGACTCGGCGTTAGAGACAAACGATTATGACCGCTACTCACCGATCACGAATGATGATTTCGCGTCGGTGCGGGACGTGTTCCGTAAGTGGGTACTAAATGAAGCCGGTGACTACAGTGGACCGCCTTGGGACCGAGGGCCGGCCTACGATTTGAGTGGGGTCTTTGGCACAAGTAAGTATTGTGATCGGCGGCGGCGCTTCTGGCCGTGCTTGAGCAAAGACACGGCGGGCCAAAGCATGGGATACTTTTTGGAAGTGTCGTACGACAGCGGGGCGAACTGGCAGGTGTACCCGGGAGCGTTTGACGTGTTGCTGGAGGAGTGCGCGGTGTCTCTGACGGCAACGCAATTGGACGTCAGGATGTGGAACGCGATCAAGAAAGGGGCGTTGCGGTTTCGGATGACGGCTACGTTAGTTTCCGACGAGCGATTGGCCGTAACGGTAACGGATGGTCCGGTAGGGTGCTCCCGACCGGTGCGGCGACGCCTGTTGGAATTGGGTGGCCAGTTCAGGTATGAGCAGGTCAGTGGCGCAAGTATCTTTCATAACGGTGGCGCATGTTTGGGTGAGCCCGCGGCCCGTGACGATAGCAAGGAGCTCCGGGGGGTGGTGCGGGAGCAAGTGCGACGGCTGCGACAGCATGGTTTGGCCGGGCGGGCTACACTGTTGGGGTTGCGTGGCGACCTTTGGCCCGGCGATGTAGTGCGATCGGTCCAGGGGCGGGAGGCGGATTTTGAGAGGCTTGCGGGAACAGCGGGGTTGGGGCCACAGGTGCAGTCAGTCCGGTTGGACACGACTCGCTGGACCAGTGACATCACGTTTGGCGAGGGTTGATCATGGCAGCGGATCTGATGGATTTAGAGGAGCGGGTAGGACGACTGGCACGGGTGTCATCATCGGCCCAGACGGGTGAAACGTCGCGGGTGACGGCGGCAGGAGCCGTTCAACCGGCGTGGGTAGTAGAAGTGGTCAGCCACGTCGCCTACAACGAATACAGGGTGCGTCAAGTCATGATTCAGTCTTCTGGCACGGCGCCGGTAGCAGTGGGAGGGTCTGAGCGGTCGGCATTCAACGTGGCTGAATCATTTACGGCCGTGGGCGGTGTTGCCGCAGGAACGCATGCGGTGATGTGGCGGGCCGGGGATCAGCATGTCTTCTATGCCCAGCCCTAAGTAAATGAAAGGTAGCACATGAGTGACGACAAGAACGGCGAGTTGACGGTATGGCGCTTTCGTCGCGAGGTGACACTGGGAACCGTGCTGCAGGCAGCGGCATTGCTGGTGGTGCTGATTGCCGGTTGGAGCAACCTGCAAAAGGACCTGGCTCTGATTCGCCACGATTTGGCACAGTTAATTGTCGCCAGTGAGACTTCGGCGCGGTCGTTGGGTCAGCTTGACGAACAGAATCGCGAACACGAGTACCGCCTGCGACATCTGGAGAGACGTGAGCATGTAGTGGACGAACAGAAGGTACGGTGACCAGAAAAGGTCACGAATGGGTAATGTTGCACAGTTAAGGAGACGGATATGGACGAGAGTGGCAAACCGATGGCCGGAGAGGGTAATCGAGACAGAAATGGGAGAGCGGCCTTGGCGATGGTGCTGTTGGCGACCTGCGGGTGTTGGGGCGGCTGTGATACGTTGCGTTTTGCCCCGGGCGAACTGCAGAAACAGAACGCGTATTTACACCATCGAACCGTGGCGGCATCGGCCCAACAGGCCCAGCAGGAGCAGGCTTCCGCTACGTTGCAGGAGCTGACCCGTCGGGCGACTACGCAAAGCGAGGCGATTCTTGCCCATTACGGGTTGCCCAGTCAGGTGCCGCCGTCCGAAACGGTTGAAGAAATGCTGGGCGAAGCAAACAGGGCCCTGACACAAGAGGCCCGGACAGCGTCGCTGCAACGGCCCGACCCATGGAGCGTGGCGGACAATCTGCTCGAGTTGGGTATCGCAGTAGCAGCGGTGTTTGGCGGGGTGTTGGGAACGCGCGCGGCGCAGGCACTGCGGACGACGCGGCAAAAGAGCGAGGCCTTGCGTGAGGTGGTGCGGGGCAACGAACTCTTCAAGCAAGCCCAGCCCGATGCGGCGGATGCTTTCAAGCAGGCCCAGGTGGTTCAAAGCGACGCGACAAGAAAACTGGTGGCGACGTTGAAATAGCCCATCAAACAGAACCAACTGAATAAGTGCATAAGCACGACGGGGATAGCAACTTGTTATATGCTATCCCCGTACGTCTATTTGTAGGTTCTGGTCACAGGTCAACGGGGTTCGCCAAGCAGTCCAACCAGCAGGTGCTAAAGCGCCTAATCGGCCATACCGAGACCCGTTTTCTCACATGGACCGGTCTCCGTACATGCCGGACACCCCGCCAAAGTCGTGACTTTTCTTGGACAGCAACTACCCGTGCCAGAGTCAAGAAAGTGATATATTCTTAATAAAATTCAATGCGGCATTGACAAAATTAACTTTACATGCAATAATAAGTGATAATCGGCGACTAAATATATGATGCGGCAAGGCCCACAATGCTCGCGGCAGCGGGGGTGTACGGCTGGACTTTGCGAATGGCCGACACCTCATGGTTGGTTCCCAGCGACCTGATGAGTTGGCCGCCGCCATCGAATGCGTACGGTCAGGTTCGCCTTATAGTCAATCCGGTGCACGACGGGTTCACCACGAACGAAGGGAAGACCACGTATGAAGTTCCTGCCAAGTCGTTGCCCAGCCTGCAGCGCGGACTTACAGGTCAAACGGCTGTGCTGCCCCACATGCGAGACAGAAGTCGGCGGTGCCTTCGACCTGCCCGTCTTGGCTCGGCTGTCCGTCCAGGACCAGTCCTTCATCTGGGAGTTTGTCAAGGCCAGCGGTTCCCTCAAGGCCATGGCCAAGCTGCTCGGCCTGAGCTATCCCACCGTTCGCAACCGCCTCGACGATATCATAGCTCGTATCAAGAATGCCGAGGTCCAATGCAAGGAGCTGCATCATCCTGTTGAAGAAAGGTTAGGTGGAAACCATGAGTGACGACGCCATGCACGCGGTACAACCACGCCGCAAAAACTGGTTCTCTATGCTTTTCAATCCCTTTCGATATGTAGCTGGCGGCAGTGCCCTCGTGATCGGCTTGGGCCTCATGGGGCCCGCCGCCTATGTCGGCTCGCTCAGCCGGACGCATTTCGACGGTGTGCTTGACGTTCACTCCGGCCTGGCTGCACCCACGTGGTTCTTCCTCGCAGAGTCCGTCATTGACTGGCTAAGCCTAGCCCTCCTGCTGGCCCTGGCCGGTTTTGTGGCCAGCCGATCCAAGTTTCGCCTCGTCGATATCCTTGGCACGCAGGCTCTCGCCCGTACCCCCATGTTTCTGGTCGCAGCCGGCTTTCTCCTGCCTGGTGTACAGCGTTTTCTGACCTATTTGCTAGAGAATCTGCCAACGCTCACGCAATCGCCCACTGCCACGCCGGCCGATCTCTGGAAGGATCTACCATTGGCCGACCTCGCCGTTTTCGCACTGGTCATGCTCACCATGTTGCTCATGATCGTTTGGATGGTCGCCTTGATGTACCGTGGCTATGCTGTCTCCTGCAACCTCCGTGGCGCCCGCGCCGCCCTCTCCTTCATTATCGTCCTGCTTCTCGCCGAAATCCTGTCAAAGTTCGCCATCATCTCGGTCGCGCGGTCGGCAGGAATAACTAGCAGTTAGGACCCATTTTGCAACGCCGAATTTCGTGTGATTTGAAATGTTGCCACCGGCAAATGTGGCCGGCCACATAATTCTTCCCATGCTCGACTACCGGGCAGCTATTTTCCGTCCGGTACTCTCGATTGGGATGGTACTCGTATTCAGGAGCTGACGTATGGGATACTTATTGTTGTCAATAGTAATCTTTCTTGCCGTCTGGGGCATGCTTAGTATATGCGGTGTACGCACTTCTTTGGGTCTCCTCGTTTCTTTCCTGCCTGGAGAGAAAGTGCTTCTTTTTCAGAGATGGATATGGCTTGGGTCAGCAAAATCGAAGCCAAGTTACAGATAGTGGTTTTCGTTGCCTTTCCTGGTGGAACATGGCTTATATGTTACGGACAAGCGTGTCCTGCATGTCTTTCATGTTTTCCGGGTGTTTAGACAAGAATTTAGCCAGTGGTTTGAGGAAGACGACCGGTTTGAAGACAAGGATTGCATAAGGGAAATAACCGTCGAAAAAACCTGGTTGTTTGGCCGATGTTTGAAAATTGCGTCAGAAAATCCCGTAAAGCGATGGTGGAGATCCCGTCAAGCCAAGCTGTGTTTATTTACGA
>CAYNXW010000018.1:0-18361 GCA_964401265.1 uncultured Pirellulales bacterium
CTATGTAAGAATCGAGGCTCATCCGTTTTTGTTGCGTAACGACGATGATCTGGTCGTGCGGGTGCCGATTGGTTTTTCGCAGGCGGCGTTGGGAGCGACGATCGAGGTGCCCAGTCTTTCGGGACGTAAGGACATGGAAATACCGGCGGGGACGCAGCATGGTACGGTCTTGAGCATCAAGGGGCAGGGCTTGCCGGATATCCGCACGGGTCGGCGGGGCTCGCTGCTGGTGCAGGTGCTGGTGGAGATACCCAAGAAGCTGACCAAGGAACAAGAGCGGCTGCTACGTCAATTTGCCAAAACGGAGGACAAGAGCGTACTGCCGGAGAGTCGGGGTTTTTTTGACAAATTGAAGGATTACTTTGCCGGGCAAGAACAGCCTGATAAGGGCAAGGGCAACGAGAAAGAGTGACGGGGACGCGTGCCGGTGGCGACGGCGCATGAGGTTTGTTGCTGCGGGTAGAGGTAGTATGGAATTCGGATAAGGCATGGATATGAGTTCAAACGAGCAAACAGAACGGGATAACGAGTCGCAAGGTCAGGACGTCAACGAAGGCGTCGAGTCGGCGGGTGGGGCCGATCAAGAACCTCGCGAGGGTGAGGCGATGCCGGCGCCGGCGGAAATGGCTGCGGAGTTGGCGGAGCTGAAGGGCAGGCTTCAGCGTCTGGGCGCCGACTATCAGAACTATCAGCGACGTACCGGTCGACAAGTGGAACAGTCGCGGCAATTGGCGCAGGAAGAGATGGCGCGGAGTCTGCTGGTGGCGTTGGACAATTTTGAGCACACGTTGGAAAAGGGACGCGAAGCTCAGGATGTCGCGGCGGTGTTGGCGGGAGTGCAGATCGTCTACGACCATATGGTGGACATATTACGTGGACACGGGATGGAGCGTATCTTGGTGGAGCCGGGGGCGCCGTTTGATCCGAATCTGCACCAGGCCATGCTGCACGAGCCGACGAGCGAGTACGCTGACCAGACGGTGGTGCGGGAGTTGGCGCCGGGGTACGCGATGAACGGGCGGACGTTGAGGCCCGTGAAGGTGGCGGTGGCCAAGCGTCCGGCACAGGAGGCCCCAGAGGCGGGTCCTGCCGAGACAGCGGCTCCGGAGAGTCAAGAGAACGAGGAGTAGAGAAGAATGCCGACGTATGAATACCGATGTGAGGAGTGTGGGCACGCGTTTGAGCTGTTTCAGTCGATTACGGCTGAGCCGGAGCGTGAGTGTCCCGAATGTGGCAAGCTGAAGGTGGTGCGGCTGATTGGCTGCGGGGCGGCGCTGATTTTCAAAGGCAGTGGCTTTTACGAGACCGACTACCGCAGCGAGAATTACAAGAAGGCTGCCCAGGCGGATAAGGGGACGAGTTCGTCAACTAAGGGCAAGGCGAGCAAGTCGGACTCGGCCAGCAAAGCGACGAGCAAGAAGCCCAAGGCCGAGGCGAAGACGACGACGTGATGAGCGACAAGGACGATTGAAGCGTTGCCGGGTGGCAGCGCTGCGGCGGCATCTGGGTTCTCATTGACGGCGGACGGGGGACGTGAGGCTGTTTGTTATGAACGGCAAGCCGTTGGGTTACGAGGTCTACAGCGTGGCCGGCATGCGTGCGGAAACGCGCTGGGGGCATTTCATTGGGGCGGGAGTTCACGGATCGATTGAGCCGCTGCGGTGTGGGCAGAGGCGCCGGGAGGTCTGATGAGCCGGGTCACACTGATAAACACCAATCGGATGCAGCCTGTGATTGCGCCGGTTGGGCTCGACTATCTGGCCGGTGCCCTGCGTGAGGGCGGGGTGACGGTGAGCCTGGTGGATCTGGCCTTGACGGCGGACCCGCAAGAAGCGTTGCGCCAGCACTTTGCCCACCACGAGCAGACCTTGGTCGGAATGAGCTTTCGCAATGTCGATGATTGCTTCTGGCCCAGTGGCGTCTGGTTTATTCCCGAGTTGGTCAAGTACGTCGCGATGGTACGGCAGGCGAGCGAGGCTCCCCTCGTGCTCGGCGGCGTGGGGTTTTCGGTGTTTGCCGAACGGATTGTGGAGCATACGGGTGCGGAGTTTGGCATTCGTGGTGACGGTGAAGCCGCGGCGGTGTCGTTGCTGGCTGAGCTGGTTGGGTCGCGGCGGTTTGAACGGGTTCCCGGTCTGATCTGGCGGTCCGGTGGTACGGTGCAAAGCAATACGCCTGCCTGGCCTACGCCTTTGTCGTTGCCGACCGCTCGGTGCCATGTCGATAACAGCGTGTATTTCGCGCGGGGTGGTCAAGGGGGTATCGAGACAAAACGTGGCTGCGACCGTTCGTGCATCTATTGTGCCGACCGATTGGCCAAGGGCCGGACGTTGCGTTGTCGCGAGCCGGCGGAAGTGGCCGACGAGGTCGAGCACTTGTTGACCCAGGGCGTCGATGTGCTCCACCTGTGCGATGCGGAGTTCAATATACCGCGGGCACATGCTGTAGGGGTTTGCGAAGAGTTGATCAGGCGCCGGCTGGGCGAGCGGGTGCGTTGGTATGCGTATCTTGCCGTGGTGCCTTTCGATGAGGAGTTGGCGGCGCTCATGTATAGGGCGGGCTGTAGGGGCATCAACTTTACCGGGGATGCGGGCAACACGACGATGCTGTGTCGCTACCGGCAAGTGCATGGGCCGGAGGATCTGGCCGCTGCGGTGCGTTCGTGTCGCCGCGCCGGGATTCGGGTTATGCTGGATCTACTGCTGGGCGGTCCCGGTGAGACGGCGACGACGCTGGCCGAGACGATTGCCTGGGTCAAGCAGATCGATCCGGATTGCGTCGGGGCGGCGTTGGGCGTGCGGGTCTATCCCCAGACCGAAATGGCCCAGCAGGTCGCAGCCGAGGGGCCGCTGGAAAGCAATGCCGGCATCGTGCGCCATTATGACGGGCCCGTGGATTTCTTTCGCCCGACGTTTTACATCGCGCCGGCATTGGGTGAAAGTTCCGCCGCACTCGTGAGAGACTTGGTCGGTGGCGACGAGAGGTTTTTCGAGCCGATGGATGCGTCTGGCGTTGGCGAGAGCGATCTCGGGCAGGATCACAACTACAACGACAATACGGAATTGACGCGGGCGATTGAACGCGGCGCGCGCGGCGCCTACTGGGACATCCTGCGACAGTTGCGTTTAGGGACGTTGTAGAGCGAGTGTTCCGGGTCGAGCTGGTGCCATGATAAGCCGTTTCAGTATTTTCGG
Organism: uncultured Pirellulales bacterium; assembly: GCA_964401265.1. Taxonomy (GTDB): domain Bacteria; phylum Planctomycetota; class Phycisphaerae; order Sedimentisphaerales; family SM23-30; genus CAYNXW01. The sequence goes on from CAYNXW010000018.1 coordinate 3,195, forward strand.
CGTCGCCTAGCCGGGGGAATACTCAGGGCGGCGCGATACTTGGCGACGGTGCGGCGGGCGACGTTGAGGCCGTGCTTGTTGAGTTCTTCGACGAGTTTTTCGTCGCTGAGGGGGTCCTGCTTGTCTTCGGCGTCGACAATCTGTTGCAGTTTGGCTTTGATGGCGTCCCAGCTGACGCTTTCGCCGTTGGCGTTCTCGGTCCCGCCGCTGAAGAACTGCCGCAGCGGAAAGATGCCCATGGGCGTCTGCATGTATTTGCCGGAGACAGCCCGTGAGACGGTGCCCACGTGAATGCCCAGGACGTCGGCTACCTCGATCATGGGCAGCGGCTTGAGATGCAGCGGACCGCTGTCAAAGAAGGTACGTTGGGTCTTGAGTACATAATTGACGACACGCAGCAAGGTGGCTTTGCGTTGCTGGATCGACTCGATGAGCCAGCGTGCCGAGCGCATGTTGTTCTGGAGAAACTCTTTGGCGTCGCTGCCTATCTTACCCTTTTTGAGCATGGTGCCGTAGAGGGTGTTTATCTTGAGATTGGGGCTGCTGCCGTCGGTGAGTCGGGCGGTGTAGATGTCCGTTTCCTCATCATATTCCACGACGACGTCCGGTAAGATGTAGCGCGGCGCTGCCGAGCCTACCTGCAGGCCCGGGCGGGGGTCCAGCCGGGAGATGACCTTGATCGCTTCCTTGATGTCTTCAATGCTTCGGCCGGTCTTGCGTGCCACCAGCGGAAAGCGATTCATTTCGATGTCCTTGAGGTGTTGCGTGACCAGTTCAAGCTCAAGGCCCGCGTCGCGGTTGCTGTTGCGCAACTGGATCTCCATACACTCGGCCAGGTTGCGTGCCCCGACACCGGAGGGTTCGAGTGTTTGCACCAGCCGCAATGCCTCGGCCAGCTGCTCGGCGGTCACTTCCTGGCGTACGTGGGGCCGGATCTGTTCCAGATCGACCAGGAGGTAGCCTGTTTCCTCAATGAAGTCGATGATGGCGTCGCCCGCCTTGGCGATGATGGGCTCGCACTCCACAAAGGCCCACTGGTCGTGCAGCGTTTCGTTGAGCGATTTGCCGGGAGCGGCCGTGTTCTGCATGGCTTCGAGCTTGCCGTCGATCTCCCCGCTGGCGCGCCGCGCACGCGCGTAAGCGGATCGGTCCCAGTGGTCTTCGTAGTCTGGCCCCAGGCGGTTGAGCCGCTCAAAATCTGCTGTCTTGTTCTGGTCGTCCCCCACCCGCAACTGTCGTTCGGCGTCGAGCGTGTCAGACTCTCTGACATTGTCCACCACGGGCTCGTCGCTCCGTTCGGGCTCTTCACGCTCCAAGACCGGATTCGTGAGCATTTCCTGCTCGATCCGCTCCTGCAGCGCCAGCACCGGCAGTTGCAGTATCTCCATCGACTGGATCATTCGCGGGGCCAGCACCATCCGCTGGTCCATTCGCATCTGCTGTGTCGCGTCTAAACGCATGGTTCGTCTCGGTCCAATGATTACTTATGGGGCCTGGGCATCCTCCGCCGGCCCGTCAACATGGTCTGTATCGGCGTTTGGCGAGGGCGAATTTCGCGAAAAGAGGCCAGTGTCTCGGGGGCGGCCGTCGCTTGGGGGCCGCCCGCTGCCGGGGTCTGACTCATTCCATCTCATTGCGACCCCGAATCGCATCGCTCAGAATCGTCTTGTTGGCGTACTCGATGCTGCTGCCCGTGGGCAGACCACGTGCCAAACGCGTCACGCGGACGCCCTTTTCACGCAACAATGAACTGATATAGAGCGCCGTGCCGTCGCCCTCCACGTTTGGATTGGTCGCCATCACGACTTCTTTTATATTCTCGTGCTCAACACGTTTCAACAGCGACTCAATCGTCAGGTCATCCGGGGTAATCCCGTCCAGTGGCGCCAACTGGCCCAACAATACGTGGTAGGTCCAGTTGCACAGGCCTGTCGCCTCGAGACTGATGACGTCGTTGGGTTGTTCGACTACACAAACGACCGACGGATTGCGGCTGGCATCCTGACAAATCTCACACAACTCCTGCTCGCTGAGATTGTAGCACCGCCGGCAGTTGCGAATCTGGGTCTTAACGGCCGTGATGGCATCGGCCAACGCCAACGCCTGCTCTTTGGTCTCTTTGAGCAAATGATAGGCCAGCCTCTCAGCCGTGCGAGGCCCGATGCCGGGCAACTTGCCCAGCTGCTCCATCAGCCGTTTCATACTGCGCGTGTAGGCCTGGCTCATCCCAAGATACTGCCCAATTGGTCCAGACCGGGCAGGTTGAGCCCGCCGGTCATCTTGGACATCTCCTGCTTCATCTCTTCGCGGCTCTTGTCCACCGCGGCGTTGATGGCGGCTTTGATCAGGTCTTCCAGCATCTCGACTTCGCCCGGGTCCACCGCCGACGGTTCGACCTTCACCGAGAGCAGATCGCCACGCCCGTTGACGACGGCGGTGACCATGCCCCCGCCGCTGCTGGCCTCGATCTCTTTGAGCCCCAGCTCCTCCTGCATCCGCGCCATGTTACCCTGAATATCCTTGAACTGTCCCAGCAAACGCGTCAGATCACCTAATCCCATAGTCACGTGTCCTCTCTGTGTCTCTGCCGGCGGGGCCTGCTTTCTAGCGTTGCTCCGCCCGACGTGGGCTTGTGGCCGCGGCGACTCGCTACATTGTTGCCCCCACGTCGCCCGCATGCCACCTGCTGTTATCAAATTATACGCAAGCGTTCACGCGTGAGCCTCTTCCGTTGCATTAGGCCCACCAAAGTGTGAACGCTCTCAACCTATTCTCTTGCTGGTGCGTCGCCGCTCTGGCCGGACCGTTCCACCCGCTGCACGCGTCCACCCATGATCCGCTGCACTTGCTGCACCCGCTTGTCATTCATTGCCTTGTTGATTTCCTGCTGGCTGGGCTTGGCCCCGGGCGAGCGCCGTGCCGACCCGTTCGCAGCGGCGGTACGCCCCACCGTCTGCTCAATCACCAGTTGCACCGGCCGAAGCAACACCTTGCCCAACGCCGTGCCGATCTCCTGAACCACCAGCGGCTGGCCCTGCAAAAACTGGCCCATGCCGGTGTCCTGGTCGAAGCCCACATGCAATTTGCCCTGCTGCCAGGCCACCGGTCTTGCCGGCCGCAAGTACGCCTGCGCCTGCGCCATGCCTTGCCGCTGCACCAGGGTCAAAATCTGCTCCCAATGCTCCTGCAAGTACCCCACCGTCAATTCATCCGGCAGGTTCAAACCCGAAACTGTCGGCGCCGCTGCCCCACTGTCGGCTGACCTCGCCGGGGAGTCGGTCTGCTTGCCCACATCGGCCGCAGCGTTTGGCCGGCTGAATGTTTCGTTACGTCCCTGTCCCTGCGCCGCAGGAGCCGCCGCGCCGCTGCTGGGCCCAGGCGGTATCTGGGGCGCCGCCCCGCTGGCAGGACGTCCCTGTGTTAACGGGCCGCCCGCCGCCAACTGTTCGAGCAGCACCTTCGTGTCGCTGAAACGCTCATTTGCACTCAGACGCACCAAGGCCGCTTCGAGCAGCGCCCGGCCCGCACCCGTCGTTCGAATCGCCCGGCGCAGTTCTTCAAGCACCGTGATATTGTAGACCAGCGCCGCCTCGTCGAAACCCCCTGCCAGATCCATCATGCGTTGCCGAACCGCTTGGTCGTCCTCCTCCACCAACTCCGTCTCCAGACCGCACTGCCTTATGACCATCAAGTCCCGAAACTGACCCTGCAACGCCTCGGCCAATTGCTCCAACGCCAGCCCCTGGCCCAATGCCTCATCGACCTGCCTCAAGGCCCCCGCCAGATCACCCTGGGCCATCGCCTCCACCAGCTCCATCAGCCGCTGCGCTGCGGGTGTGCCCAACAGCTCCTGCAGCGTATCGGCCGTCAGCTTGCCGTCGCTCATGCTCAGCAACTGGTCCAGCACACTCAACGCGTCACGCATCGAGCCCTTGGCCAGCCTCGCGACGCGGCGCACCACCTGCTCGTCCGACTCGACACCCTCGCCCGCCAGCACCAACTGCAACTGCCCCGCTATGTCGTCCAGGCGGATATTGCGAAAATCGAACCGCTGACACCGCGACTGTATCGTCGCCAGCACCTTGTTCGGCTCCGTCGTCGCCATGATGAACTTGACGTGCTCGGGCGGCTCCTCCAGCGTCTTAAGCAACGCGTTAAACGCGCTGACCGAGAGCATGTGCACTTCATCAATGATGTAAATCTTGAAACGTGACCGCGCCGGGCGGTAAATGGCGTTCTGACGCAGCTCGCGAACGTGCTCGACCCCCGTATTCGACGCCCCGTCGACCTCCAGCACGTCGATGTCTTCACCCTCATTGATGGCCACACAACTGGCGCACTCGCAACATGGCGACGTCGTAGGCCCATCGGCCGCGTGACAGTTCAAGGCCTTGGCCAGAATCCGCGCCATCGTCGTCTTGCCCACCCCACGCGTGCCGCTGAACAAATACGCATGGGCCACACGATCCGTCGCGATGGCGTTCTTGAGCGTCTGGGCCACCGCCTCCTGACCCACCACATCCTCAAATCGCTGCGATCGATAGCGACGCGCTAATACCGTATAGGACATACCTGCGTCCTCAAGTGGCTCACCGCCTCACAGGCGCACACCCGGTCGAGAAGCCGCCCGCGCCCCCGGGCCAGGCGACCCGCTCGCCCTTGGTGCCGGACGCCCCAAAGCGGTTCGCTGATAGAAAAAAAAGGCCGTGCACTTTTCGTCGAACCGACTTCACCGGGTTTGTTATCCGCATCAACTCCGGCCGGGTGGCCCCACGGCACAACGAACTATCACGCTTATGGCTGCTCCGTTCCCGGCCTGACCAGGTTCACGTTGTCCGTTTGCATGGGACCCGACCATCAACATCAAAGCGAACAATAGAGGCCCGGCTCCGACAGCCCTCTAAAAAGAATTCAGCCTCGCTATAGCGGATTGCGAGTACAGGGTACCGCTGACACCCCGCCTAGCACGGCCTATTCCGTAAATGGCTCAGTTTCACCAATCATCCAGCACTATAGCGTAACCCAAGTGCAAAGTCCATGCCTAAATTGACCAGTTTCTCTAAGTGGCCCTATGACAATCGCTTACGCCGCCCCGCGCCCTGGGCGTTTCTCGCGATACCGCCGCAAGGGCCCGGGCCTCGGGCGCCCTCGACGTCAGCGTTGCTGGTTCCAGGGCGAGCCTTCGTACTTGTCGAGCAGCTCTTGCGCCCGCCCACGCTCCGCCTCGCTCAGTCGCCCCGTCCGCTCGCGTAGCCCCAATGCCGCGCTAATCCGGCCCGCCACCTGCTCCGTCAACGCCGCCAGGTCAAACGCCTTCCCCGCCAACGCCCGCAATTCCGCCGCCGGCTGCTCCGAAAAACGCCGACCCAGAATCAGCGACCCATGCTGCAACACCGCCTGCTTCACCCGCCGCTGGGCGCTGCCCAAGAGCTTGTCCCCCGCCACCACCAGGTCCAGACGATGCTGCCGAGCAAAACAAAAAAACGGCCCCCGCTGCGCATTGCCGCTGTCGCTGCCCCCCCGATATGCCGCCTCGACGCCCCAGCCCGCCAGCACCGCGATAAACGCATCATGCACCAGCCGATACACCGCCTCGATATTGTTCGCATCCACCGCACCGCTGCCACCCTTGGCCCCCAAAGGCAGCACCAGCGAATACGTCAACTCATCGTCGTGCAGAATCGCCCCGCCCCCCGTCTGTCGCCGCACCACCGGCAGCCGCCCCACCGGCCCAGCCTGTTCGCCCGCCTCCACGTGCCGCTGAAAATACCCCAGCGAAATCGTCGGCTCCTCCCACTCATAAAAACGCAACGTCGCCGGCGACGCCCCCGCCCCTACCGCCTCGAGCAGAGCCTCGTCCACCGCCATATTCCACGCCCCCCCCGCCGCGCCTTCCGCCAGCACCCTCAACGTCAACTCGTCACTCATACAAACCACCGTTGCCCAAAACCTTGCCAACACCCCATCCCAAAACGACTATTGTAGCAAAATCGCCCCGTCCCGCCAACGGCCCGTCAATACTCACTCATACCGCCTCTCAAATACAAAACGACCATCCCTCGGCTGCCACCGCCAGGCACGCCGGCTTCGCTTCGGTGAAGCTCAACGGCTCGCGGGTGTTGCTTTCTTGGTGTTCTGGCAATGATTCTGCAAGGTGCGACTAATCTGCCCGCCGATCTTGTAGCAGCCCCAGCATCCGCTCTACGTCGGTCGTCGGCGCCTCGCACGCCCGATTGCGGCAGACATACGCCGTGGCCCGGCCGTCCACCGACCGTTGCCCCGACACAAACGGTACTATATCGGCAATAGCTACATGCTCCCTGTCCGTAGGCCGAAACACCACCGACTTGTTCGGCAAAAACGTCCGCCGCAGCGCCGTCAACATCACTGCCGTATCCTCCGCCGCCGGATCCCCCGCCACCACCACCTCGTACGTGGGCCCCACCGCAAAGTCCACCCCCATCAAAAACTGACTGTGACCCGCCGGCACCCGACCCACCTGCCCCGCCAACGCCCGCATCAGCCCCTCCGCCTGCTCCTCGTACACTGTCCGCCCCGTCATCCGCCCCAGTCGCAGCAGCGTCAACAACGCCACCGAATTGCCCGAAGGCAGAGCCCCGTCGTACACCTCCTTCCGCCGCACCAGCACCCGCTCAGCCTCGTCGCTCGTAAAGAAAAAACCGCCCCCCGCCTCGTCCCAAAAGTCCTCCATCATGATATCCGTCAACGCCAGCGCCTGTCGCAAATACTCTACCTCAAACGTCGCCTCATACAACTCCAGCAACCCCCACGCCAAAAACGCGTAATCGTCCAGATGCCCCGCAATGCCCGCCTGCCCGGCCCGCCAGCGATGCCACAGCCGCCCGTCCTGCCGCCGCAGCCGCGCGTTCACAAACCGCACCGCCCGCCTGGCCGCCCCAACGTAATCACCGTCGAGCCCATCCGCTGGCTCCACCTGGTCCGGCGTTTCCAACACCTGCCCCGCCCGCGCCAACGCCGCGATCATCAGCCCGTTCCAGTCCGTCAACACCTTGTCGTCCTTGTACGGCGCCACCCGCCGGCGACGGGCCGCCAACAACTTACGCCGGCCCTGCTCCCACCGCCGCTGCACCTGCTCCATCGTCAACCCAAGATGAGCCGCCACCGTCGAGACCGACTCCGCCCGGTGCAGAATATTCACGCCTTCATCACGCGCCTGCTCCGGCCCGTGCTCCAACGCAAAATTGCCCCGCTCGCTCACCCCCAAAAGCTGCAACGCCACCTCCGCCTCCGCCGCCGTCAATACTTGCCGCACCTGCCCCACCGTCCACACATAAAACTTGCCCTCCACCCCTTCACTGTCAGCGTCCTCCGCACTGTAAAAACCACCCGCCGGACTCGTCATATCCCGTAACACGTACCCCAGCACCTCCCGCGCCGTCCGCGCATACGCCTGCTTGTGCGTCGCCTGGTACGCTTCCACATACGCCAACGCCCCCAACGCCTGATCGTACAACATCTTCTCAAAGTGCGGTACCAGCCACTTATGGTCCGTGCTGTACCGGTGAAACCCAAACCCCACCTGATCGTATATCCCCCCCGCCCGCATCGCCTCAAGCGTCTTTTCCACCATCGCCAGCGCCCGCGCGTCGCCGCTGCGCCCCTGCCACCGCAACAGAAAACCCAGCACGTGTGGCGTCGGAAACTTCGGCGCCGTCCCAAAACCGCCGTACTGCTCGTCGAACCGCCCCACCAGATCCTCATACGCCTGCCGCAACGTCGCCTCTCCCAGCGACCCACCCGTCGCCGACGCCGCCGACCGTACAAGCGACGCCGCTATCTCCTCCGCCGCCGCGTCCACCTGCTCCCGCCGCTCACCCCACAATATCTCAATACGTGGTATCAGCTCCAGCATCCCCATAACCCCCATCCGCGTTGTCTTGGGAATGTACGTCCCGGCGAAAAAAGGCTTCTTCTCCGCCGTCATAATAATCGTCAAAGGCCACCCCCCCGAACCTGTCAGCATCTGACACACCTGCATATACACCCCGTCAATATCAGGCCGCTCCTCCCGGTCCACCTTGATATTGACAAACGTCTCGTTCATCAGCCGCGCCACCTGCTCGTCCTCAAACGCCTCATGCTCCATCACATGGCACCAATGGCACGTCGAATACCCGATCGACAAAAACACCGGCTTGTCCTCCCGCCGCGCTGCCGCAAACGCCTCCTCTCCCCACGGATACCAGTCCACCGGATTGTCCGCGTGCTGCAACAGATACGGACTCGCCGAATCCGCCAGCCGATTCCGCCCCGCTCCGCTCGTAACAGCCTTACCCTCGTCCGCCATGGCACTTACCTCCCAGTACACACCCCAGCACACCCCCCACAACACCAACCCAACCACCAGCCTGCGCGTCGAAACCACCATGCGCACCGCTCCCAACTCGCCACTACAGGATAATAGCACCCTCCTGCCCGCCGGAACCGCCCCAGACCCACTTTTTCCCCCAGCCCCACTGCCGCGACGTACGGATTTCGTCTCCCCCATCCACCCTGTGCAACCAATAGACCCACCCCAAACGAAGCCCCGCGACCTCATCGCGGGGTCAGACCCCCGGCCACCAAACATCGTCTCTCACCCCCCCAAGGCTACTGCCCCAGTGTCTCACGCCGCCGCAGGATATGAAAATAATGCTGCGCAAACCGGTGCGACTCGTCACGCACCCGCTGCAACAACTGCAGCACCGGATCGTTCCGCTTCAACCGTACCGGCTCGTCCCGGCCCAACATGAAAAGCTCCTCATCCCGCTTCGCCAGCGACACCAACGCCGGCGGCTTGATTGGCATCTCCCGAAACGCATCCTCCGCCGCGTGCAGCTGCCCCAACCCCCCATCAATCAATATCACATCCGGAAAAATTTCCTCGTGCCGCGCCGCCTTGCGATAACGACGACGCAACACCTCCTGAATCATCGCGTAATCGTCAATCCCCTCCACCTGCCGTATCTTATATCGCCGATACCCGTTCTTGAAAGGCCGCCCGTCAATAAAACACACCAACGCCCCCACCGCCTCGTGCCCCATGATATGCGCAATATCCACCCCCTCCACAATCCGCACCGAATCATCCAGCCCCAACAAACTCGCCAACCCGTTGAGCCCCCCCGCCGGATCCAACGCAAACAACTCCGGCTGGACGTGCTCGTCTACCTCCCCCCGATCCGAGAGACTCTCGATCGCCTTAATCTCGTCCCGGAGCCGCGCCGCCTCCTCAAAATTCAACTGCTCCGCCTGCTCCGCCATCTCCCGCTGCAACTGCCGCAGCACCTCCGAACGCTTCGACTCCAAAAACCGCCGCAGCCGCACAATATCCTTCCGATACGCCTCCCGACTGATACGATCCGCACAAGGCCCCGTGCACTGCGCGATACTGTGCAAAATGCAGGGCCGAAAGAACCGCCGCTTCTCATCCGCCGCGTCAATCTCCAGATGACACGTCCGAAACCGAAACACCCGCTGCAACACCTGCAACACCCGCCGCAACTCCCCCGCACTCGTAAAAGGCCCGTACAGCTTGCTCCCCGCCCGCGGCTCCCGCGTCACATACACCCCCGGAAAATCCTCCCGCTGCGTAATCTCCAGATATGGAAACGTCTTGTCGTCCGTCTGCGCCCGATTATACGTCGGCCGAATGTCCTTGATCAGCCGAGCCTCCTGCAGAATCGCATCCACCTCGCTCTCACACTCCAGATGCGCAATCTCCTCCACCCGCCCCGCCATCTCCGCAATCCACGTGCTCCGGCTCGCCGCCAAATCCGTCCCCGGCTGAAAATAGCTCGCCACCCGCTCCCGAAGCCGCTTCGCCTTGCCCACGTACAGCACCCGCCCCTCACCGTCCTTCATCAGATACACCCCCGGCGTCCGCGGCATCTCCTTGATCTGCCCCCGCAACCGTGCTAAACGTGCATCATCCGCCATCATGGCATCCAATTATAGATGCCCCTCCCCAAACCGTCAATCCAGCCGCCCACGCTCACGCCGGCCCTGTTCGGCCCACCGCATCAACACGCTCACACTCCCCCACACGCCTGCCCCCCCGTTTTTCCTTGCCTGCCACGCCCGCCCCCTCTATGCTGCCTCCCGACAACCGTACCCTTGCCGTTTCGCCCGCGTCAAGCACGCGTCTGAAACGTCTCCCGGGCACCTTGTCCACGCTTGTAACGTGTCGCGTGCATCTTGCTCGCGCTTGTAATGTGTCGCGTGCATCTTGCTCGCGCTTGTAACGTGTCGCGGGCATCTTGCCCGCGCTTAAAGCCCTCTGCCTGAGCAGGCGGAAAACCTGGTCCACCCGTGGTTATCGTGGCCCGCTATCCAATGGAGAAACTGACCATGACCGAACAAACCAACCCCCAAGTCGCCATCCTCATGGGCTCCCAAAGCGATTGGCCCACCATGAAAGCCTGTTACAACCTCCTACGCGACTTCGGCGTCACCGCCCACGTCCGCGTCTCCAGTGCCCACCGCACACCCGACCAGACCGCCGCCTTCGCCAAAGACGCCGCCAACCAGGGCGTCCAGGTCATCATCGCCGCCGCCGGAATGGCCGCCCACCTCGCCGGCTCCGTCGCCGCCCAAACCACCCTGCCCGTCATCGGTGTGCCCATGGCCGCCGGCGCCCTCCAGGGCGTCGACGCTCTCCTTGCCACCGTCCAGATGCCCCCCGGCATCCCCGTTGCCACCGTCGGCATCGGCACCCCCGGCGCCAAAAACGCCGCACTCCTCGCACTCCAAATCCTCGCCCTCGCCGATACCAACCTCGCCCAAAAACTCCGCGATCACAAAACGCAACTCGCTGCCGCCGTCGACACCATGAACCAGAAACTCCAAAACGAACTCTAACCCCCGACGGGTGGGCCTTGCCCGTCATTCTCACAAGACAGCACGAAGACGCCATGACCTACGACACCATTAAATGGATCGGAGACATCGACGGACACGTCGAACTCATTGACCAGACCCTCTTGCCACACCAAACCAAAATGCTCGCCGTCCGCGACGTCGAAACCATGTGGCAGGCCATCAAAATCCTCCAGGTCCGCGGCGCACCCGCCATCGGCATCGCCGCCGCCTTCGGTGCCGTCCTGGGCCTCCAGCACCTCCCCGACGACACCCCCCTGCCTGACGCCCACGCCACACTCCAACACGTCGCCGACCACCTCGCCGCTTGCCGACCCACCGCCGTCAATCTGGCCTGGGCCCTCAACCGCCTCCAAAGAGTGGCCCAGGACGCTGCCCTCACCACTACCCGCCAACTGCGACAACGCCTCCTCACCGAAGCCCAGGCCATACGCGACCAAGACGCCGCCATGTGCCACGCCATCGGCCAACACGGCGCCCCCCTCATCCGACCCCACAACGGCGTACTCACCCACTGCAACGCCGGAGGCCTCGCCACCGCCGAGTTCGGCACCGCACTCGCACTCATGTTCACCGCCCACCAGAACCACACCCCCTTCCACGCCTACGTCGACGAAACCCGACCCCTCCTCCAGGGCGCACGCCTCACCGCCTGGGAACTTACCCAGGCCGGCATCGACACCACCCTCATCACCGACAGCATGGCCGGCTTCCTCATGGCCCAACAAAAAATCCACCTCGTCGTCACCGGAGCCGACCGCATCGCTGCCAACGGCGACACCGCCAACAAAATCGGCACCTACGCCCTCGCCGTCCTCGCACACGCCCACCAGATCCCCTTCTACATCGCCGCTCCCTCCTCCACCTTCGACCTCGACCTGCCCACCGGCCAACACATCCCCATCGAACAACGCCTCCCCCACGAAGTCACCCACCTCGCCGGCCAACCCATCGCCCCCGCCCATGTCAACGTCTACAACCCCGCCTTCGACGTCACCCCCCACGCCCTCATCACCGCCATCATCACCGAAAAGGGCCTCATCAACGCTCCCAACCGCGACAACGTCCGCTCCTTCCTCCACCCAGCCTCCTAGTCCCGCACGCGAACACCTTGCCCACCCCTTCAACAGTCGCGATCTCATCGCGAACCTGCACCTCCCACCACTATGCACCTTCCCAGCCCCGCCGGGCCCGCCTTTTCCCTTGCAATGACCGCCCGCCTTTGCTACACGTAAAGGGCATATTATGACCGACAGCCGCCGAGGCAGCCTCTTGGTCCCGCCTTGGCCTCAAACCAGCCCGGAGAATCGCCATGAAAAACCGTTCCCTCGCCCTCACCGGCCTGCTGGCCCTGCTCCTCGGCCTCATCGGCTGCCGCGCCACCACCACCATCGACGCCGCCCGCCTCACCCAAAAGGGCCAGATCTACTTCGAAGCAGGCCACCTGGACGAAGCTATCAACATCCTCAACCAGGCCCTCGACGCCGACTTCGAAAACCCCGCCACACACTACTGGCTCGGCCAATGCTTCCAACAGCAGGGCAACTTCACCAAAGCCATCATCCAATACGAGCAGGCCGTCCGCTTCGCCCCCGCCATGGACATCGGCCAAATCGCCCTCATCAACGCCTACCACCAGACCGACCAGATCGACCGCTCGGTCCAGGCCACCCGCCTCTACGTACGTAACAAATCCAACAACGCCGCCGACCTTGTCCTCCTCGCCCAACAATTCGCCGGCAAGGACATGCACCACCAGGCCGTCGTCGCCTTTCAACGTGCCCAGGCCATCGAGCCCCAAAACGCCCAGCCCTCGCTCGCACTGGCCGAATACTACTTCAAAAGAGGCGAAGAAGATAAGGCCGTCAAAGCCCTCGTCGCCGCCTTCCGCGCCGACAACCGCTACCCAGGCCTTGCCGCCCGACTCGCCGACTACGGCATCCGCGTCGAGTTGCCCGAACCACCACTCTTTCCCAAACCGTCCCCCGTCGAAGAAAAAATACGCGACCTCGACCTCTAGACCGCATATTGCATAACTCCAGCGACTATCTCTCGGGTGACCACGCCAACCGCAGCCGCTCTGCGTTGGCGCAAGCCGCCACGCTTGCCGTGGTTCCCCTTCTCTAGAGTCGCCACAATTATCAAACGGGGCCCTGACGATCATCCTTGATTGGCTCCAGGGCCGCAGGCATATAATATATAGCGAAGCAAGTCCCAGGCCTCTCCTGAACGACGCTACATAATGTGCACTCGACCAAACATCAACAGCCCCAATGGGACGCTATGAAATAGCCCGAACTATCTCCTTGGGTCGAAAACCACAAGAGACCCCTAAGTCCTGAAGGGGCGATATAAGAAAGACCGTAACAAACTGCAAATTAAGCGCTTATCGTCGAAAGGGAATACCCTTGTAGCGTTGTAGTACTACGTAGCACCAGAACAAAAAGAACGCTGGAAAACGAAAACCCGTCAAAAATGCGGGTTAGCAGCCACCGGCCCCTTGCCCACCCCATTATCAAGAAAGGGACTAAGCCATGGCCAATGCCCCCGATGTCGACAAGACCAGAAAACTCATCGAAACCTCCTCACGCCTCGAAATAGACATCAGCAAGGTCTATCACTTCCTCTCCGATAAATTCCCCGAAGACCACCAATTCTGGTGGCAACTCGCCACGGAAGAGGAAGACCACAGCGCCATCTACGAAAGCTTCCTGCGCAGCCCCCTGCTCATGGACGTCTTCCCCCTCGAAATCGTCGACCACGACCTCGCGGGCATCCTAAGCGTCTGCGAGCAGATCGAGGCCGACCTGCCCGTTATGGGCCAGTGGGATCTCTCCAAAGCCCAATTCTATGAATACGCCCTCACCGTCGAACAAGCCTCCAGCGAGGGCAAATTCCAGCAAGCCATGCTCGACGAAAACCCCTCCCGCTTTCTCCGCACCGTCCAGCGCATCAATGCCGACGAAATCCGCCACAAAGAGCGCATCGAAGAACTCATCGACGACATCACCAATGAATCCTGAATGGCCCCCGGCCCCGGCGACTCAACCACGCGACCACACTGCGCCCCCAAGAGGCCAACGATGCATTCCCGCCCCCTCTAAGACCGGCCGAGCGTCTCCGTTCAAGCCACCCGATCTCATCGCGCAGGCAGACATTGTACGTGAGTTCGTGGCGATATAGCCATAACTCCCTTAAAGAAGCACGGTTACAATTAATGCGAGTGTCGAGGACATCAACAGACTGTTTCTAACGCAGCTGTTCGGCTTCGTTCCAAACCCACCCAGAGGTCTTGCCGTTGCGCAGTACTATGCTCTGCCCCTGCTTAACTTGCCCGAGCGACGCCCCAGAAAAAACACGCCCGCCAAGGCCACATAGCACGCAACGTGCGGCTCAGGGATGGCCGCCCCCGACGACACACGGATGCTGTCGACATACGCCCGCAGCGTGTGCCTGCCTGACTCCTCCAGCTGCAAGGCCAGTTCGCCGCTGGCCGGAACGTACGCCGAGGTGTTGAGTTCAACCCAACCGTCGGTCACGCCAGCACCCGTTGTCACACTCGACAAAGCACCCCCCTCGTCCAATAGGCTCAATCGCACCCCCTCGCTACCGCCAGCAAGCTCGAACTCGCGGATATTCACCCACGCCGAAACCACACACGCCCCGCCCGGCTCAAGACCCGAGACAACCTGACGCAACACATTGCCCCAGCCGCCCCCACCCCCGTTGCCCGGCGCCTCGGTCAACATCACCGCCTGGTCCCCCTCGTGTACCAACCCCGTTTCCTCGTCCACGATCGTCAGCCGTCGACCCGCCTGACTGTCCCACGGACTCCCCGGCGACGCCCCAAGCTCATCCGCCTCAAAACCGGCCTCGAGAATCAGCGCCCCCTTCGCCACCGAACAGAGCGTCAACAACACCAACACAAATACCAATAACCTGCTACGCATGGACAATCTCTCCCTCTCTTCTGATAAGAAATCTCGCCCAGAATACACCTGTTCTTTAGCCTAAAATACAGCCGAGCCCCCGGCAAACCCACCCACCGCTCTATTTACGCACCGGCCCACCCAGCCTCGCCCCCCATAGCCCCCAGTCGCGCCAACCGTACCACCCAGCCCTTTCCCTCTGCATAGACAAACCCACCACACGCCAGCTTATCGGCCCTGCCCCCCCGCGTCTCCCCCACCTCCCCCAGCCCCCGATGTAAAATCGGGGGGTTGTGCGTCTGTGAGCGTGCACGGTACAGAAGGGTGCAAGTCCCTTCC
>CAYNXW010000019.1:0-17658 GCA_964401265.1 uncultured Pirellulales bacterium
ACACCCCTACACAGGAGGTCCAGTTTTATGCACACAATACAGTTCTTGGCAGCAATACTGGAGGTGCATTGGACATGTTAAATGGAACAGGTGACCCGTATCCACAAAATTACTGCGTAAACAATATCGTCGATGGCTCTCCAATATGGGATTATCGCGAACTGATGGAATACAGTAACAAAGGCCGGGCCAAAGGCGGTCTGTCGGAGTGGGTTTCTAGTCATATGTCCTGTAAAGTCTTTCTGTGAAAGCATTTATGTTTTTTCTGGTATGGGTGGCCACATCGTGTCCCTGTTGGCCCGGCCCGGGTGTGTTGGTTCTCAAGACACCCGTAGTAGCCGCAAGGCACATTAACTTATTGCTGTGAATGGACTTATGGCAATGTTGCGTTTTGGCAACGCCTGTGCCCGGAGCCAACAGTCGGTGCCTCCCGCACCCGGCGGCCAGGGTATTTGGGCGGTCCGCAAGGGGGTGCTATCCAGAAAAGTAAAATGGTAAGCCCAGTTATTGTAAGTGGTTATGGCGGTTTGTCGTGGGTGACGTCTCTTGCTATTTCTTCTTTGTGGTCCAGCAGTGTCTGGCGGGCGGGGGCGCTTGCCTCTTGCGAGGTGGCTTGGCCTTACCTTGGCTGCGGTGGTCTCGGTCATCTTCGCCATCACCTTGAGCAGTGCGTGGGTGGCTTTTCAGCCTGTTTTTCGCGACTGTTTGCTTGTCAGCGGCCCCGGTCGTGATTCACCCGGTTTTCAACCAGCCCGGCCTAACCGGTCCGTTGGGCGTGTGTCGCTTGCCTTGGCGTGGTCCGAGTATAATTGTATAGGTATGCGGGCCATGGTTCGCCCTGCGACGCGAGCTCAACTCGGGCGCGCCCGGGGCGTCCTTTTTTGGGCAAATTCCTGCGAAGAGTCAGCGGGCTCTTGGCCGATGCTAGTGGGGTAGGCCCGCGAAACAAGGTGGGGGTGAGGATAGGAATGACGGAACCAGCAGAGGCAATTGCAGGCATGGACTGCCAGCCGGACTCCAACCGTAACATGCTCCAGTACAGCATCTTGCGGATTGTGATTCGGGTGCGCGAACGACAGGACGGCGCCGCCGGGCCCATTCGCGTCATGATTCGCACCAATCTCAACCGCGCCAGCCAGATTCGCCGCCAAATCATCGACCGCGTCGAACGGGGCCTCAACTACTCTACCGACTTCTATGATATACCCACCCGCTACGACGCCCAGGCCCGCGGCTACTGTGCCGAAGTCCTCCTTAGTGAGGTGGGCTACTTTGAATTCAAGGCCCGCGTCGAGTCTGCCCGCCGCGAGACGCCCTGGGTTCGTTGGGCCCAGGGCCCCAATATCGGCATTTCCGTCAGGCCCATCGAGTACGGCCGCGACAACTCCATCTATTGCGCCTTTATCCGCCAATACGTCAAAGAAAAGGATCGCGACAGTCTGGCCGATCCCGCCCTGGCCGAGACGATCGAAGAGCTCGAACAACGCGGCGCCTACGTCCTGCCGCCAGGGGGCAACTTCGAGAACTTCACCGAGGCCCTGCCCTTCATCATCGAAAAACTCGGCATGAAGATCGTTCATCTGCTGCCCATCAATCCTGTGCCTACCTCCTACGGACGTATGGGCATGTATGGCAGCCCCTATGCAACCACCGATTACTTCGGCATCGACCACACCTATGCCAAGTTCAGCCATTACAAGACTATCGAAGACCAGTTCGTCGACCTGACCAGCACTATCCACGGCCTTGGCGCGCGTGTCTTTCTCGATATGGTCATCAACCACACCGGCTGGGCCAGCACGATCCATTTCACCCACCGCGACTGGCGCAAGGTCGGCAAGGACGGCAAGATTATCTCACCCGGCGCCTGGGGAGTGGTCTGGAAGGACCTGGTCGAGCTGGATTACAGCCAACGTGCTTTGTGGCGCTACATGGCCAATGTCTTTCTCGCCTGGTGTCAACGCGGCATCGACGGTTTCCGACTCGACGCCGGCTACATGGTCCCGCTCGAGGTCTGGCAGTACATTATCAGCAAAGTCCGCCAGGAATTTCCTAACACCCTGTTTCTGCTCGAAGGGCTCGGGGGCCCCTGGGAAACCACCGAAACGCTGCTCACCGAAGGCCAGATGAACTGGGCCTATTCCGAACTCTTCCAGAACTACAACCGTTCCGAGGTTCTCTGGTATCTCGACTACGCCAAACGCGTCGCCCAGGAAAAGGGCGTACTGGTCCACTACGCTGAAACGCACGACAACGACCGCCTCGCCAAGAAAGGCAAGGTCTACGCCCGCATGAGGCTCCATCTCTGCGCTTTGACTTCCTTCTCCGGCGCGTGGGGCTTCACCAACGGGGTCGAATGGCTCGCCACCGAAAAGATCGACGTGCATCGCAACACCGCTCTCAACTGGGGCAGCGAGGACAACCTGGTCGAAGACATCGCCCGCCTGAACAAGATCCTGGCGCAGACCCCGGCCTTCTGGCCTTGCGACAACCTCTGCATGGAAGACGCCAACAACGAACACGTGCTGGCCTTTCTCCGACGCAACGCCGACGACACCAGTATCGTCGCCTGCCTGATCAATCTCGATACCGAAAAGCCCCGAGACTTCCTCTGGGACATGAAGGACAACTCGCTGGGCCCGCTGCTTACCGATAAGACGGTGCTGTGCGATCTGCTGGCCGAGCGGACGTCTTCGTTGCCGGCCGAGAGCGTCTTGCGCGGCACGCTTGCGCCGGGCGACTGCCGACTCTACCGCGTCGACCTGGCCGGCGCCGCCACGCCCACCGTGCCGGCCATCTACGAACTCGATCAGGACCGCATTGCCCTGATCTATCGCATCTTGCTGAGTCGCTGGCGACGCTACGAAATCGGCCGCATAGAACAGGAACAGTTGCTCCGCAATGTCTATGACTACCGTAAGTTCATCGTGCTGGTCAACCAGGTCAGCCTCGATCGCCTCATTCGTGAATCCGTCGACAAGCTGCTCTGGGATGTCGGAGACGAACTTGTCGATCGCTACTCAGCCGTCTGGACCTTCAGTGCCCGCAACAAGGAATTCATCATCTCCGGCGAGCAGTGGCTCGTCACCAGAACCTACCTGCCTTGCACCGCCTATTTACGCACACGCCGCGGTGTCGTCCGTGCCGAGTCCATCGCCGGGCCCGACGCGGTCCATCACTGGTGCTTCTTTCCGCCCCAGCACGAAAACGAACGTGCTTTGCTCACCTTCAACTGGAAAGTCGCCCGTAAGGGCAAAATCGAACGCCAACCCCACCGCCACGACTACCCCATTCTCTGCATTCCCTCCGGCCGGCGGCGCGGTCCCGCCCGTCGCATCTATCCCCTGGCCCTCGACAAACCCGCCGCTTTGCGACCGCACAACACCATCGCCCTGACCAACGAAAAGGGTGGCCTCTGCCAGTGCCCCGTACGGCCGGGCGCCCTGGAGACCAAGTATGACACCCTGCTGAGTCTGCCCCTCGATCCACGCCGGCCCGCCGAGCGGCTCTCTCTGGTCAAGATGCTCAAAGAAACCGTCCAGGTCGCTGATCGCTACTTCGACCTCGACGAAAGTTTCCTTGTCAGCTTCACTCGCTACCCCCAGCCCCTCTGGGAATTCGTCTACGACGACGGTGAATACTTCCTCCGCATCGAACGCTCCATGGTCCTGGCCAAAGACGAAAACACCCTTTACGTTCGCTACAAACTCGCCGAAGCCAACGCCCCTGTCACCCTCACCAGCAAGGTCTACGTCGAGTGCCGCTCTTGTCACGACCAGCTCCAGGCCAGCGACGAACTGCGACGCCGTTATGCCGATGCTTCGCACAGACTGCCCGGCCAGGCGGGCCTCGCTTTCCGCGCCGGCTCCGAGCTGGCTCTGACCGTGGTCAGCCGTCACGGCGCCTACACCGCCCAGTCGCACTGGATCGAAAGACTGCACCATAGCCAGGACGAACAGCGTAACCTGTCCGCACGCGGCGACGCCTTTTCGCCCGGCTTCTTCCGGTTTGAATTGAGCAAAGGACGCCGCGGCGCCCTCATCCTCAGCACCGATCGACGCTCCGCCCACGGTGCGTCGGCCCAACGTGCCATCACGGCACAGAACAAACGGCTCAAGACCTGGCTCGCCCTGCTGCCCGCCCCCAGCCGTAGCGACCGCTGCGTACGCTTGCTCCTTAACGCCCTCGACCAGTTCATTGTCCGCGACGACAGCGAATGGGTGTTGCGCACCGGGTTACCCTGGCTCGGCGCCAATGTGCGTGAAAGCCTCCATTGCGTGGGTGGTCTCCTCGCCGGCGGACGCCACGAAGTCGCCCACGACGTCGTCCGACACATCGCCCGCTCCGAACGCGACGGACTCCTGCTCGACTGGCTCGACGGCAACACCGCCCGCACCTGCGTCGAATCCTCGCTGTTGCTCTTCTACGCCGCTCGCCAACTCGCCGACCTGGCCGTGGGGGACACCCTCTGGGACCGCCCCGTGGGCGACGGCCGCTCCCTGCGCGAAGTCCTCGTGGACATCTTCGAAGCCTTTTGCGACGGCCGAAACCCCCTGGTCCGCCTCGACGAAGAAACCGGCTTGCTCTTCTGCCAGGCCGGTTCAACCTGGATGAACACCACCCATCCCCAAGCCACCCCCCGCGCCGGCTACCCCATCGAAATCCAGGCCCTCTGGTACGTCGCACTGGACATTCTAGCAAAGCTCTATCCACCCCATGACGCCGCGTGTTGCCGCTACCGCGAGCGCATCGAGCAAAAAGGCCTCGACCTCTTCTGGGACGAAACCCAAGGCCGCCTCGCCGATGTCCTCGCTGCGCCGCACTACCTGACCGCCGAGCAGGCCTCGCCCGATTTCGCCCTGCGCTTCAACCAGTTGGCCGCTCTCCACGCCGGCTTTATCAAGCCCGACCGCGCCCGCAAGATCCTCGATGCGATCAGCTACAAACTGCTCATCCCTGCCGCCCTGCGCTCCCTGTCTGAGGACCCGCTCACAACGCGACTCGATGTCCTCGACCAACACGGCCACGCTCTGCTCGACCCGCGCCGGCCCTACCAGGGACACTGCACCGGCGACGAAACCGCCCGACGCCTGGCCTACCATAACGGCACTGCCTGGCTTTGGCCCTACCCCCGGTATATCGAAGCCTGGGCCTCCCTCCAGGATGACACAGCCGACCGGCAACGTAAAGCCCTGGCCTTTTTCGAACCCATCTGGACGGAACTGGTGCTCGAAGGCATCGGCACCCTGGGCGAAATGAAGGACGGCAACCTGCCCCACACCGGCCGAGGCTGCTACGCCTACGCGCCCAGCGTCGCCGAGGCCCTGCGCGTCTACATGACCCTCAAATACCCCACGCACAACACCGCTGCCGCTTCCGCATCGCGAGCTCACCACGCCAGACCCTAGCTCCTGCCTGGCCCGCCGCTACATCGCAAGAAACGCTCCAATACCGCTCTGTCCACGCATCCTGTTGTTTGACTGTACGTGGCGTATGGCCTACGATACACTGAAGTCTCTGTCCGTCCATCAACTAGAAAAGGAGCTACCTCATGCAGCGTCGCGATTTTCTCAAAAAGACACTCTGGTCCGCCGGTGTCGCCGTGCTGGGCGACTCGCTCAGCCAGGCCGCTCACGCCGCCGAGGCTGCGCCGTCCGTGCCTGTCGACCAGACAGCCAACACCAATGCCCCCCGCCTGGTCCGTCGACCCTACGGCAAAACCGGCCTGCAACTCTCCATCATCGGCTTTGGCGGGCTCACCCTCAAAAACACCGAGCAGAAATTCGCCAACCGCCTCGTCGCCCAGGCCTTCGAAAAAGGTGTCAACTACTTCGACGTCGCCCCCACCTACGGTAACGCCGAAGAACGCCTCGGCCCCGCCCTCGAGCCCTACCGCAAAGACGTCTTCCTCGCCTGCAAAACCACCCAACGCACCCGCCAGGCCGCCGCCGATGAACTGCAAGCCTCGCTCAAAAAACTACGCACCGACCACGTTGAACTCTACCAGCTCCATGCTATCACCGACGTCGAAAAGGACGTCGACGCCGTCTTCGCCAAAGGCGGCGCCATGGAAACCTTCATCGAAGCAAAAAAGACCGGCCAAATCCGCTACCTGGGCTTCTCCGCCCACTCCACCGCCGCTGCCCTGGCCGCCCTGGACCGTTACGACTTCGATTCGGTCCTGTTTCCCATCAGCTTCCCCACCTTTTACGCCGGCAACTTCGGCCCCAAAGTCGTCGCCCACGCCCAACAAAAAGGCGCCGCGCGACTGGCCCTCAAAATGCTCGCCCGACAGAAATGGCCCGCCGACGCCCCCGACCGCAAGAAATACCCCAATTGCTGGTATCAGCCTGTTACGGACCCGCAAGAGGCCCTCTTAGCCATGCGCTTCACCCTGAGCCAACCCGTCACCGCTGCTGTACCGCCCGCCCATCCCGACATCTTCCTCAAGGCTCTCGACCTGGCCCTGCAATTCGAACCCCTCACCGACCAACAGCAAGCCCAACTCAAAAAACTCGCCACGACCCTCAATCCCGTCTTCAAAAACAAAAAAGAGGTAAAAACTACTGTGTAGCCCGCGACTGTCCACGCCATACGCGATTTCTCTTCTTGCTGTCTTTGTGCATTAGTGGTCGCTTCTTATCTTAAAACACTCTATCGCCCCGCACAAAGAATCGCCGCAAACGCAATCGCCGCCGTTTCGATCCGCAGCACCGTCTCCGTCAAACGCACCCCCTGCGCCTGCCGCTCGTTCAGTAGCTGCACTTCCGCCTCTGTCAGCCCCCCTTCAGGCCCCACAAACGCCACCACATCACGCCCCGCAACGTCCACCTCCGTCAGCTTGGCCGCCTCGCCCCGCGCCCTGCCCGTCAGCCACAACGCCCCCGGATACTGCCCCTCCAACGCCGCTGCGCAATCGCCCAGCGTCGCCGGCTCGTCGATCGTCGGCAAGAACACCCGCCCGCACTGCTTGGCCGCCGATACCGCCACGTGCTCGTAACGCTGCGCCGCCTTGTTCGACCCGCCCTGCTTGACCGTCCGCTCGAACCGCACCGGACAAATATGATCCACCCCCAGTTCCGTACACTTGCCGATGAGCCAATCGAACCGCTCACCCTTGGCCAGACTCGCCGCAATCACCACCCGCCCCCGCTCACGAGCCTCCAGACGCTCCAGCGACCGCACCGCCAGCTGCGCCCCGCTCCGCTCGATCCGCAGCACCTCCGCCTGCGCCACCGTGCCCGCTCCGTCAAACAACTCCACCCACTGCCCGCACCGCCCCCGCAACGCCTGAACCAAATGGCGACCCTCAGGCCCGGTCAACTGCAATTCGCCCTCCATTATCGGACGCTGGTAAAACCGTCGTGGCCTTGTCCCTGAATCTTCACTCGCCATAACCCCGTCTCCTCGCTTGTCCTCAACATCACTACCACTGCCGATATTACCAAAAACCGCCCCCCCTCGTCACGCGCCAGTTGGCTTGTCCATACCCCGGCGATGGTTATCGGACATTCAATCCTGCCCCCGTCCGTCCGTCCCCCTGCAAGACATCTGATTTACGCCGCCTGCTTCCGCTTGATCGGCCTTTGTTGCCTGTCGATACCACTATAGATGAGTCTCGTTAGACTCCGCGATCAAACCATTCGCCCGGCAGAGGCCAAGAAATGGCTCAAGAAACAAAAAACGTAGAGGCTGCCAACGACGCCGCCGAACAGGCCCAAACTCAACCGACCGAGCCCCCCCCACCTGCCGAGTCGGCCGACCAGACCACACCCGCCGCTGACAGTCAACCGGAGGACATCGTCAACGACGTCGACCAGACACTTGACGACCTCGATCAACAGCTCCAGGCCCTCGACCAACAGGTCGGCCAGTCATCCGACCCGGACGCCCCGGCCGAAAAGGATACCCCACCCCAACAAGACGCCTCTGCCGAGCAGGACTCGCCCCAGGACGTCGATGGCATGTTTGCCGCCCTTGCCGACGAGATCGGCGCCGACGACGTCACCGACGTCCCCCCGCCCGATCCTGACCAGCCCATAACCGCAACCTTCGATCTCGACGACATCGCCGACGACGCCGTCACCCAGGAAGAGCTCGACCAGGCCCTTGCCCAGGCACAAGCCGTCAATTCCGCCCAGGACGATGACACCTCTGCCGATGCCCAGCCTGCTCTCGACGACGCCGACCAGCTCCTTGCCGCCGTCTCCGCCCGGCACGAACAGCTCGAGCCTACCTCTGACGCCGTCGAACCCGAAACGGACACCGCCCAAGCCGACGCCCCCAAGGCTGTTGAAACAGACGGCGCCACGCCAGACGAATCAATCCCAGACGAATCGGCCGATGACGCTGCTCCCGCTACCGACACCCAAACCGCCGAAGACGCACCAGCTACCGAAGAAGCTGAACCTGTCGAGACGCCCGACGATGCCGCACCTGCCGACGACACCACCTCTGCCCCGGGCCCCACACCCGAACAATCTGAAAACCCACCCCAGGACAGCGATTCACCCGCCGAGCCCACCCAGGCAGACACCCAGATGCAGCCCGAACCGACCGCGGGCCCCTTCGCCTGCCTGGCCCTGCCTCAACGACTCCTCATCAAGACCTGCCAAATCTCCAATAAGCCCTTCGCCTTTGTCCCCGATACCGCCAAAGATACCATCGGCCTCGTCGCCCTCGTCACCACCCTGGTCTGCTTCATCGCCGCCATCGTCCTGCTCCTCATCTGACCCCACGTCACCGACGCCCTGCCCCTTGACCAACCTCCCGATCCCGGTTAAAGTCTCTCGATATGTACGATCAACAAGACATGGATGACGGCTCCGCCCCCCTGATCCGCCAACGCCTGAGATTGGCCATGCTCATGGTCGCCGCCATGCTCGTCGGCGAAATAGCCTTCCTTATCCTTATCCTGACCCTGCGAGCTTCCTCGCAGCAGTTCTTCACCTCGACAATCGACCTGCCCCCCTTGCTCCCGCTCGGCCTTCTCCTGGTCGTGACCGTCATGGCCCTGCTCGTCCGCAGCCTCTTCGGCCGAAAACTCGCCGTCGCCCACGATCTCGCGCAAACACTGCAGGTCTATTTCACCATGACTATCGTTTCCTGCGGCCTCTTCGAAGCCGCCGCCTTCTTCTGCATTATTACCCTCTTGCTCGCCAGCCCTTCCGTGCCGCCCCTTATCGGACTGGCCCTGGCCCTTATCGCCCAAGGCTGCTTCTTCCCCACACCCGCCCGCTTCCACCGGCTACGCCAGCAAGCTACCCAACGTCAGCAGCTCCGCCACACCCCAAAATAACCAACCTAACGCGTCTCCTTCCAGTACAGCACCGTCGGCCCCGCGTCCGTCCGCGCCACCACCGCCTCTATGTAATGGGCTAAACCTGTCCGCGACGCACGCCCGCAACTGCGAATCGTAAACGCACTGCTCCGCACCGTGATCTCCCCCACCATTTGCTGAAATATCTCCACCGTCATCCCCGGCACCAACAGCACCTCCGCCACGCTCGTGAACCCCTGCCCCAGCGTCTGGCGATACGGCACCATATTCTCCGCCAACTCCTCCGTCACACCGCTCAGCGTGGCCAGCACGGTCGCACTGGCCGTGTTCACGTTGATTCGCCCACGTATCACCGACTCCTGACGCGTCGTGATCCGATCCGCAATCCGCCGAAACGTCCCCCAATCCAACGGCAACGCCCCCGCCTCCTCCGTGCACTCAGCCGCCGGCCCCTCCGAGAGCGCATCGTCCATCAGTAACGCCCCAATGTTGCTGAATCCACTGCCCCGATGTTCCTCGATCCACTTGATCTGACACGGATTCAAACCCAACTCCTGACCCAACTCCGCCGCACCGGCCGTGTTCACATTCACCCGCCGACGTCCCAAACCGTCCCGGTTATACTCAAACGAATACACCGTCACCATCCCCAACAACCCACGATCCAAAAGACCGTCCCCATTATCCACCGGCGCCGACGCCTCCCCGTCGTCCTCGTTGGCCTCCAGGAGCCCGTTCAAATTCAGGTCCTCCCCGTAAAACACCCGCCCCGTAACCTCCGGCACCAACGCCAACTCCCGCACCGTGGCAAAAGCCTGCGCCGCTGCACCCGTGCCTTCTTCTGACGCCGCCGGCTTGGTCGTCATCGCCATCGCCTTGGCCTCGCCCGCCCCCTCCTGGCTACGCCAACGGACGATCCCATCCGCCATACTCTCCGTCATCCCCGGCAACGCCAGCAGCATCGCCCGTGACGCCGTGTTCAAATTCACCTTGCTCGCCTCGTCCTCGATGCCATAACCACCATGCCGACTCCCCGCTGACTCCCCCTGTGCGTACACCGTAAACGTCCCGTCCTCCAGACTCACCTCTCGAAACGCCTTCTCATTGTCGTACCACGTGTCCAGCATCGTGTCCGTTGGCCCCAGATCCCTGCCCACCTCACTGATCGCCCGATGCACCCCCGCCCGCGCCAGCCAACGCGCCGTCACCCGGTCCGCTCCCGCCACGCGTACCGCGTTGTCCAGACGCGTCGTGTGCGCCAACGCCAACGCCAGCACCGTCACCAGCATCAGAATCCACAAAATCACCACCAGCACTATGCCCGTTCGCCTGCTCACTGACGCCACCCTGCCCTCATCCACCCATCCGCCTCTCTACGCCATCACTCATCACCCTTCTCACCCCCCGTGCCAATTGCTGGTGAGTCCCCCGACGCCTCCAGCAACATCAGCCCCACGTCCGGCAAGGGGCCCAACGCAATCTCCTGGCTCAACGTGATATCCCTGTCCTCCGCATCCGGCCCCGCTAACCTCACCGTCACCCGTACCAGTGACGGATAATCCGCTCGGCCACCCCACGTCCGCCGCCACGTCCGACCGTCAAAATAGTCAAACTGCAACACCTGCACATGGCGGCTCACCTCGCTGAGCAGCCCCCGATCGTTACCCACTGCCGTGTTCGACACCGGCGCCACCCGCCGCGTCAGATACCGCTGCTCACCCCCCGCCTCCTCCCGCAACCCATACTCCACTTCGTACACGTCTCCCTCCCTTAGTCGCTCGCCCACCGCTCGGTCCGACACCACAAACGCCCGCAGACGATCTGCCGCCATCGCACCGCTGCCCCCGCTGCGACCCTCCAGACACATCTGCCTCGCATCCAAACACCGATAAAAATTAGCAAGATCATTGCGTATCTGATTTATCGCATAACGCCCGTGCGCCAGCATCTGCGAATAATACTCCGCCTGCTCTCGCCCTCGCGCCACACTCCGCAGCGTCCCCACCGCTACCGCGATCACCAACGCCCCGATCACCGTCGCCAGCAGCAGCTCCACCAATGTGAACGCCCGACGGGGCCCAGCCTGCCTCGCCCTTGCCGTACCGGCCTCGCCGCCCTCAGAATACCCACGCCGCGTTGTCACGCACCTCATCAACATAGTGGCACCGGACTCTCAAAAACTCTCTGGTTTCATGGTCAGTCCGTCGATCCCGTGACCTCTGCCTCAGCCGAGCTCGCCACCGGCTCGAGCACATAACTCACCCCCGCCTCCGTCTCAAATTCTACCATGCCCGCATCCATCCTCAGCACCGCCAGCGACGCGTTCGCCGTGCGTATCTTCATCGGACGCTTCGTCCGCACCCGGCACGTACGCCCCGCCAACGACCGTATCGTCGCCTCCGCCAGCTGACCCTTCTCCCACCGCATCGCCACCTCAAAGCCCCCCCGCGCCCGCAACCCCTTCACACTGCCTCTCGACCACGCCCCAGGCAACGCCGGCAACAATGTCAACCCACCATCATGACTCTGCAGCAGCATCTCCGCTATCCCCGCCGTCCCCCCAAAATTGCCATCAATCTGAAACGGCGGATGAGTGTCAAACAGATTCGGCAACGTCGATTTGCTGAACAGCACCCCCAGGCTCTCATACGCCCGCTCCGCCTCGCCCAGCCGTGCCCAGAAATTCACCACCCACGCCCGGCTCCAACCCGTCCCCCCTCCCCCGTGCGACAACCGACGCTCCAGCGACCGCCGCGCCGCCCCCGCCAACTCCGGCGTCCCCTCCAGTGTAATCTGCCGACCCGGGTGCAGACCAAACATGTGCGACATGTGCCGATGACCCGGCGAAGGCTCCTCGTAATCCTCGATCCACTCCTGAAGGCAACCCGTCCGCTCGCTGATCTGCACCGGCGCCAGCCGCCCCAATGCCCCCTCCAGCTCCGCCCGAAACTCTACCTCAAACCCCTCCTGCCCCTCGCCCAGCACCGCGATCGCCTCCAGGCAGTTCGTAAACAAATCATGCACAATCATCAGATCCATCGTCGCCGCATACGTGAACGAAAACTTCCCGCCCGTCTTCGTCCGGAACACATTCTCCGGCGAGTGCGACGGATTCGTCACCAGTCGGCCCGCCCCTGCTGCCCCCGCCGGCGCCTCCACCAGAAAATCCAGCACAAACCGCGCCGCACCCTTCATCAGTGGATAACCCCGCTCCGCCAGAAACGCCTTGTCCTGCGTAAACGCGTAATGCTCGTACGGATGCTGCGCCAGCCACGCCGCCCCCATAGGCCACACACCCCAGATCCCGTCCGCCGGCACCGTAAAGCCCCACACGTCGCTCAAATGATGCACCACCCAGCCGCCGCACCCGTAATGCACCTTCGCCGTGTGTTCGCCCGAAGCCACCAGCGTCTCCATGTAATCCACCAACGGCACATGGCACTCCGACAAATTGCCGACCTCCGCGGGCCAGTAATTCATCTGCAAATTGATGTTCGTATGATAATCACTGTTCCACGGCGCCCGCATATGCTCATTCCACACCCCCTGCAGATTCGCCGGCATGCACCCGCCCCGCGAGCTGCCCATCAGCAGATACCGCCCGAACTGAAAATACAACGCCGCCAACTGCGGATCATCCTCACCCGCCGCCACCCGCTTCAACCGTTCATCCGTCGGCAGATTCGCCGCCTCCGTACGCCCCAGGTCCAGATCCACCCGCCCGAACATCGCCCCATGCTCCGCCTCGTGCGCCGCCTTGAGCTCACCGTAATTCTTACCCGCCAGTTGCGCCAGATACCCTTCGCACAAAGCATGCCCGTCCGCCGACAAGTCCCCCGGCCCCTGGTAATTCGTCCCTGCCACCACCAGCACCGTCGCCGCGTCTGCACCTTCCACCACCAACGCGTGCTCGCCCGCCTTGACCGTCCCCCCTTCCGCTCGCACTTCCACCTGCCCCTCGAACGCCACGCCCTTCGGATTGCACACCCCCCGCAAGATCAACCGGTTACTGCCCGCCACCTCACACGCCGCCGTCTCAGGCCGCGTCAAACCCACCGTAAAACTCACCCGCCCCGGCTTGCTCCCCTTCATCCGCCACACCACCGCCTGATCGACCGCGCTGACAAACGCCTCTCGCACAAACTCTGCCCCCCCCGCCTCGTAACGCACCGTCGCTACGCCACGGGACAGGGCCAGTTCCCGCCGATACCCCTTCACCTCCGACACCTCCCCAAAATCAATCATCAAATCCCCCAAAGGCTGATACGACTCGATTTTCGCAGGCCGGCCCATCATCGTTCTGCCCGCCAGCGCCTCCGCCTCCTTGTTCTTGCCGGCAAACAACAACGCCCGCACCTTGGGCAACGCCTCCAACGCCGCCGGATTCGTCCTCTCGCTCGCACGACCCGCCCAGATCGTCTCCTCGTTCAACGCCAGCCGCTCACGCTCAACACCCCCAAACACCATCGCCCCCAACCGCCCATTCCCAATCGCCAACGCCTCCACCCACTTCGCCGCCGGCTGTCGATACCACAACACCCACGCCCCCTCAAGCCGCGACGTAACGCCCTCCACCGCCACCGTCGCCCCGATGCCAGGTCCCGCCCATACCCCCATCATAACAGCCAACACCACTGCCACTAACAATGCCGATCCGTTCTGCTTAGCCCTGCCCATGCTTCACCTCGCTGTGTGTCCCCTGTCCTTGCCTGCTCATGCTACCGCCGCCAATCATACAATAACGTCATCGCACTGACCTGCTTCTCCGCCTCCTCCGCCCCCCAAACCACCGTCGCCCTCACCTCCCACAGATTCACACCCCCCTCCCGCTCCTTCACCTCCACTTTGTACCGGTACCCCTCGTAGCGCTCGCCAAAATCCCCCCGGACTTTCGTCTGCTGCTTGTAGCCCGCCAGGCCCATTGCCGCCACCCGATCCAGACACTCATCCACCAGCCGATAGGCCTGCTCGTATTCCATCCCCTCGCGACTGTTCACCAGACACCGACGGCTCAAACCGCACACCACCACCGCTCCCACCGCCAGCAGCAGACAGCTCGCCAACGCCTCCACCAACGTAAATCCGCCTGTCGATCTGCTCTTGAACATGCCCCCATGGTACGCCTTGCCCCCACCCCCGTCAACGCCCCTCCCTTGCTCACCTCCCATCCACCCTGTGCACCCCACACCCATTGAAGCCCCCCATCTTGATGGGGGGTTAGACTCCCGACCACATTGACCCTCCGCATTTACCTTCAAAACCCCAACAAATTGAAGCCTTGCGATATCATCGCGGGGGCAGACCTCCAAGTACCTTGTGCGAACAATATGCCGATATCCAATAAGGCCCAGCCTGGAAATGCTGACAAACCCTCCTAAAGACAGCCCCCCCTTGTGAATCGCCTATCCGAAGGGCGGGCGATAATGCAAATACACCACAAAAAACGACGTCATTGCGGCGGTGCCATTTTCTCAAATGCACTACTCAGGTTTTTCGCCATGCATCGTGAAATCCGGGCCCCAGGTAATGCGTGTCTATTACGCACAGACTTCAGCCATGTGAACCTGTCAAAATAGAATACCCCAGCATAATTCCCTACACAACCCTTGCCCCCGTACTTACCAAGGTGATCCCTCACGGCAGACAAACCACTCTCGTGAAATGGCAGACAACTGTACTGGCTCAATACGAGGACGTTAGGTGCGTCGTGAGCGAAACGACGGAACTTTTCTTCCATCTTCTGCACTACTCTGCCTTCCCCTGTCCCTGGAAGCCCTCCGACTGCTGTCCCCCCGCTTCTGTACGCTGCCTCAAAGATTTTCTTGTCCGCGTCGCTGAAGCTTATTACGCTGGCCTCAAAATATATCCTCATTCCTTTCTCATTTAGGCGCACCTCCCCACGTTGCCCGTTGGGCAAGCTGGGGTACGCTGTTACCGCCCGCTCTCCAAATCTTTCCACCAGTGCCCCGATAATCGCCAATTCAAAAACGGTCCCGGTGCTTCCGATGTCTCTCAGCCGACCAACAAAATCGCTTCTCACTTGCCCTTTGGTAGTGTTCGATGCGAATTCTAGACCACGCTCTAATGTCATCAAGTTGACTCGTGTGCCCTCAATCAAGCAACAGTATATTTCAGGCACTTTCGGCCATTTGTCTCCTGCTTCCTCTATTTCACCCTTAATCCCTTCGAGCATTCCCTCGTCAAGTACGTTTTTGAAGACAGGGTGCCCCTCTACGTAATTAACAACCTCGTCGTGTTTACATATCCGAGCCTCCGTATCCATGGCTACTCCTCGAATGACGCATCACTTGTGCCCTTATGCTTGATGGCCTCCCTGATCTGCGCAATCCGTCGCAACTCATTGCTCGGCCTTGTCTTCTCCGACTGTTTCTGCCTCGTCGTCCTTGACAACCCGCGCCACCGCCACCAGCTTGTCCCCGTCGTCCAGCCGAATCATCTTGACTCCCTGCGTGTTACGCCCGATGGCTCGCACCTCATCCAGACCCGTCCGCATCATGATACCCCCACCACTGATCAGCATCAGGTCGTCCCCATCGTCCACCGCCTTGAGCGCCACCACCTTGCCGTTACGCTCCGTCGTCTTGATATTGATCAGCCCCAGCCCACCACGCTTCTGCCCCCGGTAGTCCTCCAGGTCCGTCCGCTTGCCAAACCCGTTCTCGCACATCGTCAGCAGCGACCCCCCCTGACGCGCCACCACCATGTCCACCACCTTGTCGTCCCCTTTGAGCTTGATCCCCTTGACCCCGCGCGCCGTCCGACCCATCGCCCGCACATCCTGCTCGTTGAAACGAATCGCCATCCCCTCCTGCGTCCCCAGAATAATCTCGTCCTCGCCGCTCGTGATCTGCGCCCCGATCAAGTCGTCGCCGTCGTCCAGCGAAATCGCCGCGATCCCCACACGCCGCACGTTCCCGAACGCACTCAGAATCGTCTTCTTCACCGTCCCCTGCCGCGTCGCCATCACCAGCATCCGATCGTCAAACTCCCGCACCGCCACAATCTCAGCAATGCTCTCCGCCGACTCCAGGTTCAACAGGTTCGCAATGCTCCGACCGCGACTCGTCCGACCCAGCGAAGGCACGTCATACACCCGCTTCCAGTAGCAACGACCCCGGTTCGTAAACACCATCAGATAATCGTGCGTGCTCGCCGTAAACAAATGCTCAATGAAATCCCCCTCCTTCGTGTCGCTCCCCTTGACCCCTCGGCCTCCGCGACCCTGCTTGCGGTACGTGTCCAGACCCGTCCGCTTGATGTAACCGTCGTGACTGATCGTCACGATTACATCTTCCTCCTCAATCAAATCCTCTATGTTGAAGTCCGTCACATCACCCGCAATCTCCGTCTTGCGAGGCTTGGCGTACTTCTCCTTCACCTCGTACAAGTCCTCCCGAATAATATCCAGCACCAACGCTTCATCCCCCAAAATCGCCTCGTATCCCGCTATCTCCTCCGCTAACGCCGCGTATTCCTGACCGAGCTTCTCTACCTCCAGCCCCGTCAGACGCTGCAGCTGCATCGTCAATATCGCGTCCGCCTGCACCGCCGTCAAAAACTGGTCCGTACCGCTCTTGGCCCGCACAAACTCCGCCGGCAACAAACGCACCAGCGTCCCGTGCTCCTTCAGCCGCAACGGCTTGGCCATCAACGCTTCCTTCGCCGCCGGCACGTTCGGCGCCGCCTTGATCAACGCGATAATCTCATCAATGTCGCTCTGCGCCAGCAGCAACCCCTCCACCAGATGCGCCCGCCGCTGCGCCCGCCGCAACAGAAAACCCGTCCGACGACGTATCACCTCTTTGCGATGCTCTACGTACAGCAACAGCAACTGCTTCACGTTCAGCGTCTGAGGACGATTACGCACCAAAGCGATATTGATAATGCTGAATGTGCTCTGCAAAGGCGTATACTTGTACAACTGGTTCATCACCACGTTCGCGTCCGCGTCACGCCGCAACTCGATTACCACCCGCATCCCCTTGCGGTCCGACTCGTCCCGAACGTCCGTAATCCCCAATATCGTCCCGTTCGAGACACACTCCGCAATCTTCACCACAATCTGCGACTTGATCGTCTGGTACGGTATCTCGTCCACCACGATCAGCTCTTTGCCCCGCTTGGTCGTCTCCGTCCGCATCTTTCCCCGCACGCTGATCGTCCCCCGACCCGTCGTGTAACCGTCCACAATCCCCTTCCGCCCGCAAATGCTCCCGCCCGTCGGAAAATCAGGCCCCGGCATGATCTCCATGATCTCACGAAAACCACAATCCGGATTCTCCATCACCTTTATCAACGCGTCGCACACCTCACCCACGTTGTGCGGCGGCATGCTCGTCGCCATCCCCACCGCGATC